>CAZNLA010000375.1:0-5740 GCA_964573385.1 uncultured bacterium | reverse complement strand
CTCATTGATACCCAACCGAATGATAGATTGCTCAATTTTGGCAAATCACCCGGGTTAAGGTTTGGTGCCGCGTTTGCTATCAACATTAAGAACAATACTGATAACACGGCGATACTACGAATAGTTGTCATTTTGGCTACCTCTATTTCTACGATAATACAACTTGATTTAAAAACTTCTGCATTTGTTTCAAGATTCCTTCTGATTTATCATTTTAGTTAGTAGATTTCATTAGTGTGAATCATGTATATGACAACCATTAATATTAAAATCTGTTTGGTATAACTGATGGCATAATTATGTGATACTAAATACATTTTTAAATTAAGATGTAAAATTTCAAAACATACAGTCTTTTGCAAAACCCAATTATTTCTATTTATTCTGTAGGGAATGCCGTCCCCGGCATTCCCTACAATTCAGACAGGTTTTGCAATTGCCTGCATAGATAACTAAGGATATTTTGTTATAGGTAATTTTATCACTATGTAACAGTAATAAAAGTATAACTTTATATAGATAAATCAAATATTCATATAATCAGGCTGGTTATATTTTTATAGTGTAGATTAACAGAATGGCAGTTGTGATAATTTGACTAACATATGCTGCAATCGATATAATAAATTCATGCCTAACAAAATTACATCAACTGCGCCGACCCGTATAGATTTTGCTGGCGGCACTTTAGACATTTACCCATTATTTTTATTCGTGGGTAATTCACGCACCATTAATGCTGCGATTGATTTAAACGCACAGGTAGTTATTACCCGACGCGATGACAAAAAAATCACTATCAAATCGATAGATACCGGCGCTTATCTGGAAGCAGATGATATTAATTCATTGCCTTCTACCGGGCCGTTATCGCTGATTACCCGTGTATTGCAATATTATCTTCCTGTAGAAGGAATGGATATTGAAACTAATTTAGCCCCACCACATGGTAGCGGTTTAGGTGCGTCATCCGCGTTATATGTGGCATTAACACATGCCATAAGCGCATGGATGGATAAACCCCGCGACCCGGAAAAATTAATCCGCACCAGTAATCACCTGGAAGCGCAATTAATGGGTATGCCGGCAGGAACGCAGGATTATTATCCCCCGACATATGGTGGCATTAAAGCGATTCATTACGAATTAGAAGATATCTGGTGTGAACATCTGGAAATATCCGGTGATTTTATATCGATGTTACAGGATCATTTGATTGTTTCTTACACTAATATTACACATCATAGCGGAACAACCAACTGGACCTATATGCGTAACTTCTTTGATAAAAAACCTGCAACAGTGAAAGCTATGCACAAAATAAAAGAAATTGCTGATGAAACCTATGAAGCATTTAAAGCGCATGATATGAACGCGATTGCAAAAGCGCTTGATGATGAGTGGTCATTCCGCAAAACATTATCTGATGAAGTTACCAATGATGAAATTGAAAAAATGATGTCAGAAGCCATTAAAGCCGGGGCATTAGCAAATAAACTTTGTGGTGCCGGTGGTGGCGGATGCATGATTACCCTTGCCCCACCAGATAAAAAAGAAGCGGTTATCAAAGCATTGGAAGCAAATGGCGCGACATGGATGCACACTAACCTTGTGCGTGATGGTGTGAAAGTGGTAATAGAATAGAATATCAAGCCGGCAAGGGAAACTTTGCCGGCTTATTTTTAACATAATTTTCGCTTTGAAAGAGAAATATGCTTAAAATGGTCGCTTCGACAGGCTCAGCGACCGGTCACTGAGCTTGTCGAAGTGACCATCTTAAAACTGAAAACTGGTCCAATTTATTTGGGTTAGGGTTATCAGTTAATGTAAAATATTGCTATCCGGAAGGATTAACCTTGCCGGGTAGTTTTTTTTATTTAATCACCGGGTTTGTGACCGGTGAACTTTTTAAATACTGTGGCGAAATACTGTGATGATGAAAAGCCAAGATTAATTGCTGTTTTAGTTACTGATATATTGTCGGCAAGCATATTTTTAGCATTATCAATCTTTCGGCGCATTATATATTCTCCCGGTGGTAATCCGGTACATTCCTTAAATTTAATTTTAAATCGTGATACAGACAACATACAGTAATCCGCCAGATATTCAATTGAAAAATTTTCTGTTATTTTATCATCAATCAGTTTCATTACCGATGAGATATCATCGGTAATGCCGTTTACCACAATTACCGAAGAACATTTTACTATTTCATTTATTAATTCTGTCGCTTTGATCATGGCCATTAAATTATTAAAAGGAACACGTTCGAAATACCATGACATTAATGTTTCTTCAAATAATGTCAGTACCTTATTATTACCGGCAAATATACGTTGACGGATATTTTTTAATTTATTCACTAACGGTGCCGATAAATCACCGGGTAGTAAAAGAAAATCTTCCTGGTCATCAAACGGTATTTTCACCTGCATCCAAAATAACACCCCTTTTTCCTGTGGGTACCGTGCGGTAGAATGTGCTTCGTTGGGAAATGTTAAAAAGATGTCATTTCCTTTCATTAAATGTGGTATACCATTGACTTCGTAAATCTGCTTGCCTTTTGCCAGGTAGCAAATTTCCATCATTCCCGGATGCCGGTGAGTATCCAGATGCTCTTCAGCACGAACTTTGTTATACCAACCAATCGACATTTTGCCGTATAGTGGGGTATCGTTAAATTCTAAGTAAATGCGCGAACTATTTAGGGTAGACCGAAATAACTGAAAATCCATGTTTAATATTGTACTGTAATATATTATCAAACGCAATACATAATAAAACAGAGTAAGATATTTTAAAAGGAGATATCCAAATGGTTGATGATAGAGTAAAAGCAATGCGTTTTGAGCACACAGACAATATTCCGGTGTCGGTTGGGATATTGCCGGCGGCGTGGATGTTGTATCGCGATGATTTGGACAATATAATCCGTAGCCATCCTGCATTATTTGGCGTGCAGGATGATAAAAAACGTGATTATGATTTCGTGTGGAGTGATACTTACCATTATGGCAGTCATGTTGATAAGTGGGGATGCGTTTGGACAAATATTGAGGAAGGGATGGAAGCAATCGTCACCGGACATCCAATACCAAATCGTGAAGATATTCGTACTTTTAAACCGCCAACGACCATTGATGGCAGTATACCACATGGATTTATGTTTCTGCGATTAACCGACCTGCGTGGTTTTGAAGAAGCAATGGTAGATTTTGCGGAAGAACCAGAAGAATTACAAATCTTAATAGATATGGTTTTGGACCATAATATGAAGGAATTAGAATATAAACTGGCGCATTACACCGGTGATAAGTTTATATATTTTGGTGATGATTTAGGTATGCAGACCAGTTTGCCCACCAGTCCGGAAACATGGAGAAAATACCTGAAACCATGTTATATGAAAATGTATCAACGAACGAAGAAAGATGATTTATATATTTATATGCATACAGACGGACATATAAACGAGATTATTCCGGATTTGGTGGAATGCGGTGTAGATGTAATTAACCCGCAAATACGCGCCAATGGGTTGGATAATCTGGTACAGGTATGCAAAGGGAAAGTATGCGTAGACCTTGATCTGGACCGGCAGTTATTCCCATTCTGCACCCCGGCAGACATTGATGACCATATTCATGAATCGGTAGAAAAACTGGGTTCCCCCAATGGTGGTTTGTGGCTAAAAGCAGAGATAGGTAATGATGTGCCACTGGAAAATATTGAAGCAATTTGCGTGGCGTTGGAGAAATACCGCGGGTATTATAAGTAAAATAGAAAAAATGCAGTGGGCTAATTAGTATGATAACCCACTGTCTTTAATTAATCCAGAACTTTCGCTGTCAGAGAGAAAGTTGCTTAAAATTGTCGCCTCGACAGGCTCAGCGACCGGTCACTGAGCCTGTCGAAGTGACCTTAAGCGAAAGTCCTGTAATTATTTCTTCTCATCTTCCTTTACATCAACTGTTATACTAATTGTCTCGTCTTTTTTTGCCGCAATGTCAATCCAGTCTTCTTTAACCGAAACAGTAACAGTATCTGCGTTTTTTAATTCTTCAAAGTTCAGATCGGATTTGCTTCTTTCGCCGATAGTTTTAATTTCAATATTTCCATTCATGGTAATTAATTCACTGTCACGATCATAAATAGCCTGATCCGCCTTAATTATGCGTGTTTTTTGGGTGACTATTACATTCTTTTTTGCTAATGCTGTTTTATTCGCGTAATCATAACTTAACAATTCGCAGGTAATAACGGATGGTTCGTCCATATTTTTCTTTACATCACCGGGTTTAGCTTCTTTTTTCTTCGGTTTTGTTATCATTTTTACATTATTGGTAAATTCTGCTCTGCGCGGTGAACTGTATGCTATTAATATTGCCGCAGTGATGGTATTCTCAGTATCTTTGAATATTGGGTTGCCGGTACAGGTGAACTCGTGAACATCATCTTTTGACTTCATCAGGATATTATCTGAGGTTATTATCGCGTCTTCCTGTGTTATTACCGCTTTACTTAAATCGGTAATTCTCACATCTCCTTCCTGTTTGACACTGTGAATTTTTGTTGTCTGGATATTCACTTTTTTTGTTTTTACTGCTGGTTGTTCTTTAACCACAGGTTGCTCTTTAACAACCGGCACATCTTTCTTTGACGCGATATCACCGTATGGTGGTTTTTCAACAGCACCAATTAACGCGAATATTGATAGTATCGATAAAAGTATTAAAATTATATTTTTCATTTACTGTATCCTTTCTTCTTTTGATATTCTTTATATCGTTCTTTAATACCAGGTGGGATAGGGGGGATACCCGGTAACGGCTTGCCGTTTGCCCAATTGCTGATATCATTTACATTCAAAGATATATTCACCCCATTGTCCAGGGTCATTTCGTTATTGATTATATCAAAAATTGCGGATGCTGCGGTTATACTGTTACTGCCGGATGTTAATGTTATGCCACCAGTACAGACAAGAGTTTTTGTGGATAACCGATATGTTGCGCCTGCCGGGGCAGATAAATTGTAATCTCCAATAGTCGCGTTTAAATTGGATGGTATCCGCATTTCCTGCCAAAAGTCGCTCCATGTTACTGATTCGGAAAGCAAAGAAATTGATTTTCCGATTAATTTAACGTTTCCATTTAATCCGAAATCACCTGAGTTTAAATCACGATTTAATGAATCTGCCGTTATGGTAAACTCCTCAGTTGCGCCATTCAGCATAATAATCTTCTTCAAACCGGTAATTGATAATGTATTATATTTTGTCATATCGAAATTTGCTGCTTCTACCTGCCAAACAATTTTACCATTGCTTACCCCATGAATCTTAACCGTTTTAAGGTGCAGGTCAATGCTACTGTGGTTTGATGGTGGTAATGTTTCAATAACGACTGGTTTTTTATATGTAAGGTAGATAACAATGCAGGTGATGACAAAAATTGTAAGCAGAAAAAAGATACTGCCGGAATATTTGAGGATATTTTTTTTATCAGGTCCTTCTGTCATAATTGATTATCAAAAAAAGCGGTCATCAGTGATGACCGCTGATAGTATATTTTTATAATTACCATGGTGGCGGTGGTGGATTGCCATCACCGGAACTCTTGCTGAAATCTAAACTGATAGAATAATTTGAACTGACATTATAAGCAATTCCGTTTACCCTGACCCATACTGAAACCAGGTATTCACCGCTATAAGTGCCATTAGCTATTTGGCTGTA
>CAZNLA010000374.1:0-5750 GCA_964573385.1 uncultured bacterium | reverse complement strand
GTATATAGATAATAGATTGATACTTCAATATCTGGTTATTTTGACACCTATGATGATAAATGTATTTATAAAATGTGAATATTTTTTATCATTTCTTAATTTTGTGTATTAAGAAATGACGTTTTTTTCAATTTAGATGATTTTAAGTTCAGGACTTTCGCATATGATCACTTCGACAGGATCATCGACCAGTTTTTAAACATATTTATATTGAAAAGCGGATAGGTAATTGCAAAACCCAATTATAACTTTTTTTTTCTGTACGGAATGCCGTCCTCGGCATTCCTCTTTGAGATAGATCCTCTCTTGTAATAGAATACCGAGGACGAAAACTCTGTACAATTCAGATAGGTTTTGCAAAATTCTCAGAAAGACCTGTTGTTGTAACAATAAAATATATAAAAAATTAAATAATTTAATAAAATAAATTAAATTAATAAAAATATATAAAAAATTTGACATAAAGCGGAAATGGGAACAGTCTTAAAAGATTATAAAGGTGGTTGAATGATGACTTTTAAAAAGATTGTTATGTTTCTGTTTCTCTCATGTTCTTTGTTTTCGCTAATTGCCGCCGACCTGCGTGTGAATGTTATTGATGTTGGTCAGGGTGATGCTATTTGCATTCAAACACCAGGTGGGAAAATTATACTTGTTGATGCCGGAGATACATCGGCAAGTTCCAAAGTGGTAAACTTCCTGAAATCAAAAGGTTGCAAAGATATTCAACTGATGGTGTTAACCCACCCACATGCTGACCATTACGGTGGTATGGAATCGGTTATTAACAATTATTCAGTAGCTAAATATTGGGATAACGATTTTTTTAAATCTTCGAATAGTTCATTTAATAAGCTAAAGAGTTTAATAACTGACAAAAAGATAGATACGGAAAACGTTGTTGCCGGAAAATCTCAAATTATTGATAATGTGGTTGTATCTGTTTTAGGCCCGGTTGTAACTGATTCCGCAAACCCGAATAATGATAGTGTAATAATTCGTCTGTCATATGGCACACGGTCATTTTTATTGATGGGTGATGCTGAAAACGAGGAACGAAACAGTATTAACAAATGGCAAAGCTGTGACGTGTTAAAAGTGTCGCACCATGGCAGCAGTAACGGCACTGACAGCAGATTCATTAGTCAGGTGCGACCATTAGCAGCGGTTATCAGTTATGGAATAAATAATACCTATGGTCATCCTGCCGTATCCACGTTATCGGCACTTGGAAAAATATCAATAGCAAAAACCGCTATTGATGGCAGTATAACCTATTCAACTGATGGTAAATCACTGTCAATTTATAAAATGGGAGTTACCACTACGCCAGATGTTATTTCAAATCCAGACGGCACGGATATTATGGTTTATGTTACTAAATCAGGTGCCTGTTACCATAAAAAGTCCTGCCGTTATTCTAAATCTGGTTATCCTGTTACTTTAAAAGACGCAGTCGAACGCAATTTGAAGCCATGTAAAATATGCAAACCATAAGGTGAAACAGCAAAAATCAGATTTAATAAAAAGTCGCAAAGAATATCTTTATACTTTGCGACTTTTTATTAAATCATATAATTAACTGAAGCTATTTATCCCTGATTTGGTCCAAAATATAGTATCTGGTTGAATAAGGTATAACTGCCACCAAGGCAATTAGTGACACGCCAATAACGTGCAACAGTAGCGCCAAATGTATATTGGGTGGCGCCGTTGGTATTAAATACAGTAGGTGCTGATAATCCGGATACGCTGGTAAAGTTAGTGCCATCATTTGAATAAGAAACATTATATCCTGTTGCGGTATAAGCATTTTCCCATGCTACAACAACTCTGTTAATATTGCGTGCTGTTCCCATATCAATCTGGGCATATGCGCTATTGTTCCAGTTGCCATTAAAGCCGGAACGTGTACCGGAGTCATCTATCATTAAACCACTGTTAAATTGGGTGCTGGTGCTGTACCAACTGGGTGACGATACCGACCCGTTTTCTGATGCGGTAGTGCCAAAACAGGTATTTGCCCAATTAACTTCTTCCGGCAATGCTAACCCGGTGCCAATGGGTTCAACACAGTAAAGTCCCGGACCACCATAAGAACCTTTTACATAATCACCGCTTTTAATCATAATGCGGATTGCCCGGTAATTACCTGCAGTAACTGTAACTTCCGCCTGCAGTGCATCATTATTTCCTGGTGGAACACCACCCCAATCCATCATACCAATGTCAGAATAACTTATCCCGTTTATTGATCCCTGGACAGTAAATTTCTTGATTGCTTCAAGTTCACCGACAGGACGATTCATCCAAGCTGTTTTTACTTTTGTAACATTGCGTGGTTGGTCAAATTTTAATGTAATCCAATAATCCGCGGCGCCATTGTTAGTTACAGTGGCATTTGGCATCCATGTCCACTGACTCCATGCTATACGTTGCAGATTACCATACTGTGTAACTCCGGCATCACTTGTTGTTTCCGGGGTATTAGTACTGGCAAAAGATACTGTCACCTTGCCGGTGAATGGCATTAACTGCATCCAGCTATAATTAGTGACTTGCTGTGATGGTAATGTAAGTAAAACGGTCTTGGATGGCGAAACATGGCCATCAAGGTAACTGACAATTGCAAAAGCGGAATGGCGATAATCAATCTGGGATGATAACGTAGCGATATTATTTGTCGCTGTTCCATCCACTGTCATTACCTCCACTGTTGGGTCCTGAACAGTACCTATAGACATTCCGTCCAGTTCGAAATTGTAGAGATAGCCGTTGGGGGTGGATTTCCCCTTTGTCGGACAAACAAGAACACCAGGGTCAGCCTTAAGGTCTGACCATATTGACGCTGTTGCCGGTAAGGATTCATCGTGGTCCTGGGCGTACATTTGTAATGATGCCGCAATTTGCCGTTGATTGCTCGTACATGTAGTCTGCCGTGCTTTTTCACGTGCACGTGAAAATACCGGGAATAGTATGGCAGCAAGGATTGCAATGATGGCAATTACTACCAAAAGTTCAATTAACGTAAAACCGCGCGTTTTAGTGCTGAAAACCATATTTATGCCTCCACTTATTTATACTTTTTGTTAAAGTTGTATTGTATAAATAATGCTGAATTATATAAATTATTAATAAAAATGTCAATAGTTGCGCAAAAAAATGCAGCGACCGGTCACTGCATTTTTCAAAGCGACCGGTCGCGAAATTGCTTGTCATATATTTATATTTACGGTACGGTGATTGAGTCAAATTTTAAATTGCTTATTTTTACCGATCTGGCTTCAATTGCCTGATCATAGATACGTACGGTAGTTGGTCTTACGCTATTACTGCCGGTGCCAATTGTTGTCTCAACGGTTTTTGATGGCATTTCAAACAGTACTAAACCATGAGAACAGGTTATGGTGAAAGGGGTAGCAACGGTATTTGTACCAAAATTTTGTATAACATTCCATTCTGGTGACAGATAAGTCGCGGTTCCTGTAAGGATGTCTTTGCCATTTATCTGATAATATGCAGTGCCATCGCGATGATAATACATCTTTGCGATTTCTTTAGGGGTAGCATTGTTATCCAATACGGTAACATTTATATCCTGTACGTGCCATGCAGTGTTTGGGGTTCTGAATAAACCACTGATTGCCCAGGTGGTAACGTCAGATGTTATATCAAGTGGTTTGGTTACTTTGGCGATAGATGATGCCGCACCATGACCATTTGTCCCGGTTAATGCATTTGCGCATAGTTCTAATCCAATAGAAGTTCCACTATCACCGGTTACTACTTTTACATAATTGTTATATCCATAGATATCATCCACAACCGGCAGTCTGGTCCAACCACCGGACCCGTCAACCATTGTTGATGATGGTGTCAATTTATCATATAAAT
Source organism: uncultured bacterium (assembly GCA_964573385.1). Classification (GTDB taxonomy): domain Bacteria; phylum Armatimonadota; class Hebobacteria; order CAIYQO01; family CAIYQO01; genus JBAXQQ01. The sequence continues at coordinate 1,856 of CAZNLA010000374.1, read as the reverse complement.
TTGTTGCCATCAGCATAGAAAATTTACGCGTTTTATCCGGGGCAACATGTCCGTCCGCATAAGCATATATGGCCTGTGAAGAATGGCGTAAATCAATGTCTCCCCAATAAGAGATGATATTGTTTGTCCCAATACTGTCTGCAACCACCACCACTGTGGATGGGTCACCCAGACTGCCGATTGCTGCACCATTTATCGGTGCGTTGTACCCATAACCGTTAGGTGTTGATTTGCCTAAAGTTGGGCAAATAAGCGCACCCGGGTCAATCTTGATATCCTGCCATATTGTTGCTGCCGGTGGCAACATTTCTTCATGGTCCTGGGCATACATTTGCAATGATGCTGCAATTTGCCGTTGGTTGCTGGTACATGTTGTTTGCCTTGCTTTTTCCCGTGCGCGGGCAAAAACTGGAAACAGAATTGCGGCCAATATTGCAATAATAGCAATTACGACCAGGAGTTCAATCAGTGTGAACCCAACTTTTTGTTCAGGTAATTTGTTCATAATTTACCACCTTTCTTTAATTTTCTTATTTAACCATGTCAAGATGATTATACTACCTTATTAATAAATTTTATACAGATTATTTAAAAATTATCTAAAATTATCTAAAATTATTTCAAATTAAGTTAACAGTATTATCGCTAATGGTAACTTCTATGGCTTCGGTGACCTTAAATGAAAGTCATTACTAAATTTAAACTTTTTAAAGGATACAAATACGATATAACGAAAAATATAATCATGTTTAAATATGATATTGTTACTGTCGGGTCATTATTTGTTGAGGCAACCCCCGTTATACCGGGTGAATCTTTGCGGATAGCACGTGAATATAAGATGGTTGCCGGTGGGGCAGCAGCGAATTTTGTTTTTGCTCTTGCTAAATTATGTGCCAATACAGGATTTATAACAGCAGTTGGTGGTGATTTTTTCGGGCAAATGGCAGTTGATGAAATAGCATCTTTTGGTATTGATACCGCATGTGTTAAAAAAGTTGTAAATCATCTTACCCCGGTAACTTTTGCCGCAGTTGATGGCAAGGGTGGAAAAGATTTTTCGTTTTACCGTTTTCCGGGTGTATGTAATCCGTCAGAGGCATTAACAGATACCGATTTTGCAGTTGTCAGTGAATGTCGGGTTTTTGATTTCAGTGAAGGTGCGATTCGTGGCATTGAATTACGCGAAATAATATTTAACGCTGCTAAAATGGCAAAACATATGGATATTCCGGTGATTTACGCAATGAATCTACGCAGATCTGCCTGGGGATTATGCGATGAAGAAATAGCCAAAATAGAAATTGAAGCGTGCCAACATGCAGATTTTGTAATAATGAATCAGGAAGAATTAAAACTTATAACCGGATTTGCCGGCAACGATGGAGTAGCGGTATTAGCGGATATTGGAATTAAAAAAGCGGTTATAACAAATGGCGGTGATGGTGACATAATAATGATTGTTAATACAGAATCGGCTTCGATACCACCATTTGTTGTGCCGGTAATTTATGATGTCGGCGCAGGTGATACTTTTCACGCCGGTTTGGTATCAGCATTATTACGATATGATATTAAAAATATTAAGCTGTCTGACCTGGCAGAATGTTGCCGATTTGCTGCCGCGGTTGCCGCTATACGGGTATCCACCAGTGCCGACCCACATGACTTGCCGAATATTAATACTGTCAATGAATGGATAAAAACAAGGGTTAAATGATGAGGTGGGTTAAAATTAAAAAAGATGATATTACATTAACTGTTTTTTATATATACAGGACTTTCGCTTTCGATAAAAATATGCTTAAAAAGGTCGCTTCGACAGGCTCAGCGACCGGTCACTGAGCCTGTCGAAG
>CAZNLA010000373.1:0-5750 GCA_964573385.1 uncultured bacterium | reverse complement strand
TTCAATTCAATGCCAAGGAACCGCCGTCCATGCGTCAACGCCACCAATCCGGTGGTACCCGCTCCTGCGAACGGGTCAAGTACAGTAGCCGGGATGCGCTCTACGCTTCCACATGCACAGGATGGTTGCCAGCCGATTGTCGTGCGACGGGTGACATACTCCACCCCCTGGGCGCGAGCTGCCTGCCTCAATAACGCCATCCGGTTGGCGCGACTGCCAGTTTCATATCCACAGTCGGTTTTACCATCATGAGCAGTAATGCTTTTCCGTTCGATGATGCGCGTCCATGGTGCCCCGCAAGTCGGACAGACGCCATGCGCAGAGGTGCCAGCAAGCAAACATGGTTCGACAAGTTTGAGTGGGAAGACGGCGAAGTGCGCGCCATGATATGATTTCGTGGGGATGCGCCACACTGTACGTCGATTTTTTTTAGCAACATACATATCCGCTTTGCTTTCATCATTTGCGACGCAAGATGTTTCCGCTTTATGCTGTCGGATAGGTGCAGATATAAATGGTTCCATAATCGCATCAGCGTCATAGTAATATTGGCGCTGCTTGGTTAATAAAAATATAAACTCATGGCTGCGGGTAGGACGATCCTTCACGCTTTCAGGTAGACAGTTTGGTTTCTCCCATACGATGTCGGTTCGCAAATACCAGCCATCCTCTTGAAGAGCAAAGGCTACCCGCCATGGCAAACCCAGCAAATCTTTTGCTTTGGTAGTGTTCGCATTCGAGGCAGTACCTTCACCAAACGACTGCGGGGTATTTTTTATGCCTTTGGGCCGGGCATAACAATCACCAAGATTAAGCCAGAAGGTACCGTCATTACGAAGCACACGTCGCACTTCCCGGAAGACTTCCACCAGAGTAGTGACATACGATGCTGGCGTGGTCTCGCGACCCACCTGTCCATCAACGCCATAATCGCGCAATCCCCAGTATGGTGGCGAGGTGATACAGCAATGCACACTGCCCGCCGGCAGCGTCGGCAACACCTTACAGCAATCTCCACCCAGCAATTCGTAACCAACCATATACTTGACTTCCTTTGCCTTCTGTAGCATGAATTGCACACTAAAGGAGGACTTCATTCATGATGCTTAACCAGGCGCTCAGCGCCTTTTGCACACATCAACGGGCACAAGGCCGCGCAGAAAAAACTATCACTATTTACGAACATGACTTGCGCACCGTGTTCAAACATCTGGGTGACATCGGAATATCGAACATCACCTCGCATACACTTATCGCAGTTATGTCCGACCCCGGTATTACCACCAATGCCAATGGAGACATCAAAGCTCCGGCAACCCTGAACCGGGGTCGTGCTGCCGTGCGGGCGTTCTTCGACTGGGCGCACCATACGGCACTAGTTCAGGATAACCCGGCGGCAGATATCCATCTGCAACGAGCACACCAGGCACCGCCAGCCTTCCTGACCGATGCCGAAGTCAGCCGACTGTTAAAATCGTTAACCGGACGGGTCAGCATTATCGCTAAACGCGACCGGGTACTTTTCGAGACCTTCCTCGCCACAGGCATCCGCCTGCAGGAATTAGTCGAACTGAATATCGACGATGTTGAATTGGACTCAAAGCACCTGCATATCCGTCGTGCGAAGGGTGGACAGCCACAGGTGAAGTTCCTGAACACCCATCTCCGCGGTCTGCTTCGCACCTACCTGCAATGGCGTAAAAAGCAAGGTGAATATTCCACCGCTTTATTCATCAGCCAGCGAGGGACACGTTTATCACCACGGCAGGTGGGTTACCGGTTCGAGCATTGGCTCCGCGAAGCCAGCATTGAAAAAGCCATCACACCCCACGGTCTGCGCCATACTTTCGCCACCCGCCTCTACAGTCGCACCGGTGACCTGCTGGTAGTCCAACGGGCGCTTGGCCACCGTAACATCGCCACTACGGAAATCTACACCCACCTGGTAGATGGCGTTCTCGAAGACGCTCTGGAACTTCTTTAACCTCGAAACTCCCCCTGGCATTGTCGCCGCGGCGCTTAACCATATGAGCGCCGCGGCACATTGCGGAGAACATGCCTTCTCTGCAATGCTGCCAGAAAATAATCGCCAGTTTACTCGTGGTCATCATCACCCTCTTCAGATGTTCTCTGCAATCTTTCCAGCATTTTCTTCTTGCCGGACTTAATTTCAGCAGCATCTATCTCGTCTTTCCGGGCTTTCACTTTCTCCAGCAACTGCTGTGCCCACTCTGTTGCGTTCATTGCCTGTGCACTTCCCGGGGTGGTATCACCCTCGCGACTTTTCTTGGTAGCCTTCAAGTCCGCCAGGTGTCGGCGCATCATCGAGTCTATGCGTTCTGCTGTTTGCCATTCTTCCAATGCGATGGCCCGTCCAAGTTGTGTGTAATACAAACATGCCAGTTCCAGCTGAATGAAGTCAGCGCTGCTATTCAACACATACTCAGCATGAAAACGTTCAACCATTGACTCAAAGATTTCTTTTTCTTCAGACGTCAGAAATCGTGATGCATAGATGCCATGCTTCATCGGGTTAAGTGTGCTGACTGTGGTGCGTTTATCTGGCAGTTGACCACGTGTTCTACCTGTTCGGTTTTCCCAGGCTGACAAGTTTTTCTGCTCATACGAATCCATCGGTTCTTCTTCTTTGCCTTTTCGTTTACGGTAACTCATAATTCTCACTTTAAGCGGATTGCCAAAAATATGGCGGGGAGGAAAGATTTCGCCAAACTTAATATTGTCTGGTTTTTCAATACTTTCAATCTTTATTAAAATTTTCGCTGAAACGTCCTTTACGTTTTTCTTTACCAATTATCTGGCAAACACGTTGTGGTGTTAGCTTTACTATGCGAGAGATATCAACTTGAGTTCTCCCTTGCATATAGAGTGCTAAAACCTGGGCGCGACGTTTGTTTGGAGCATTTACTGCGGGGGGAACCCACATATGTCCTTGATAATATTTTTGCACCTGCTTCAGCACATCTTCCGGCAAGACATTCCGTGCATTGGGACATCGTTTACGTGGCTGTACCATGAGTAATCTCCTTTCGCCGCGGACGCTGGAATTTCAGACAGTGTCCGCGGCTATTTTTGTCTGATAACAATTCAATTGCGTCAGAGGTTATTTTGCCAATGACGCGTCCACGAAGAAAACAGATTAAACCATAGTCCTGTCCGCATGGCATGGGGAACTGACCACGGTTTTGAAATAAATCTGCTTGCGACCATCCAGATGCCGATGCCGTATCTTTTATTTCCCAAACTTTGAGATAATCGAGCAGGTCGACTTTTTCAGTAAATTTCCATTTCTCATTTGTCGGATAATTTAAATCCGGCAATATATCACTGGCATCCTGGTACTTTTCATTTTTCACCAGTGCCATGATATTTAGCTCCTGCTGCGTATAGGTCATCGGCACGAATCGGCGATTATATGCGTCAGTGATATACCTGGCATCAGTTTGTGCATGACTGCCATCTGCCATTTGTATTTCCACCCAGCCACCAGGGAAATATTCATCGATAGGATGAACGGCTGTTATTATGCCTTTGCCGGATCTGGTTTGTACTGGAATCCCAGCGGTCAGAGTCGGCGGTGCGGAGGGGTCGGGCCATGCTAACCCTGAACCCGAGATAAACGCCAGCGGGTTGGACTTGGCAGATAGCGACTTAATAGCCTGCAGGCTGGGTGGCTCATAACTCTGGAATTCCAGCGTTTCCAAGGCAGACAGCAACGTTGTTTCACCAAAGAGCTGGACAGCATCATCCTGCATGGCATTAAAGCGATCTCGCAGCTGGTTATAGACAGCTTCCGGCAGCAGGCCTTGTTTATATTTATCCTGGGCATGTTTCATTCGCGAGCGCAGCCAGGAATAATACTCAGGGTTAAGTCGCCGATAAGCTTTCTCCTTTATCACCAGATCGCGATTATCAAGTATCTGAGAGTTAGTATCTTCCCAGCGGGATAAGTCGGTGGCATACCAGCTGGATATAAATGGCTGGGTGTTATTGACCTGGCTCTCAGGAATTAGAGCTGTATTAGCTTTCGTCTCAGTTATTAGCATTATGCAATTTCCCTTGGATATTCAAGATATTTATGCCAGCAGAATTACCAGCAAGAAAGACCCTTACAACCTTTATTTAAAAGGTGAAAAAAATGAAATGACGGTAAAATTCAGACATTTCGGGTAGTTATTTTGAAAATATATTTCTAAGGCCAGAAAATCGGCTTAAATTCTATGCCGGTGTCCATAGCAAATATGGCTGTTATGGTATTGGTATAGCAGATTCCCTCTCAAATGGCTGTTGATTCATGATGTCCGGTGTCCAGCCACTTCTCGCATATATAGCTATATATACATGTGAGTACATATTTTTAATTGGGTATTATTCTTATTCTTTCACCATCCAGCTTAATTCCAGTCTACTGTCTTAACAGGTTATTTACTTCTATCTACCTTCTTCTTCTTCTATCTTCAGACAGCTCGCGAGGAGAGAGAAATTTATTAAATGAATGAATGCAAGATGTCGGGAATCTAATTCCCTGCTTTTATACGAAGGTATATATAGTGCGTATATACGCGTGAATAATAGTTGACTAAGTGAACACTGGAACACCACCTTATTTTTTATTTAATTTTAAGAGCCGATTCATCAACAAAATTAAAGGAGTGAAAAAAGACTCTTACAACCTATATTTAAAAGGTGAAAAAAATGAAATGACGGTAAAATTTGGCATTTTTGGTAATATTGCTGAAAATACTTTAAATTAATGTAAAAGGATGTACTAAAAATACTGGAATTCCAGCGAAAATACTGGATTTATGGACGGATGAGTTACTGATGATGTAAGGAAATTAGGGTGCTGGCAGCCAGCTGAAAGAAGATTTTAATGTATCAGGTCATCAGTTTGTTAGGAACACAAGGACGTTTATGTGTGATTAAAAATGGTGATTAAAAACTGAAATTACCCTGGGTAATATCAAATTTATTATTGAACAGCCTGCCTTACTCTGGAATTCCAGCCACTTAATGGGGGGTATGCTACACCTTTTACTTTTTTTACACCATTGCCTTATATATATATAGGGGAAACTCGAAAAAAAGTAAAAGGTGTAGCATACCCCCCTGTTGTTGAGATTAAAATAGTAATATTTTATGATATTTCACAGGTTAATATGCTTGAAAATGGGGGAAAGTCACGACATGCTGAATTAAACGCATATATATGCGCTAAACGCATAAATGGACGCATATATTAACGTCTACAATCAGATATGTTCCATTTTTTTACAATTCTATCTTCCGATCATAGTGGAATTCCAGGGATCTGATTTCATATAATAATAGACTTAAAACTTCACTTTTAATCCATTTACCTGCCAAAACTACCCAACTCTGGAATTCCATTTGATTTCATAAAAAAGTTTAAAAAAATATTTCACCCCAAAATTCCTTCTGTTTCCCTCTCAAAATGCCATGTTTCCTCTTTTATAAACTCTGGAATTCCAGCCGCTAATCTGGTGTTTCGCTGGAATTCCACCAGTAGATAGTGAGAGGTTCGGACGCTCACATTCACCTGCTGTAAATCAAGCGCTGGCCTCATCACTATTTAAGGAGGCCAACATGGCTACCAGGAATCATTATTATGAAACCGACCCTTATGTTGTAGCAGCCATCAATCAGAAGATGAGCTATTTCTACAATCATCGAACTTTTAGTGAGGATGTATTGGATGATTTGCGCCAGGA
>CAZNLA010000372.1:0-5753 GCA_964573385.1 uncultured bacterium | reverse complement strand
AAAATAAATAGCATTTTATTCAAAAATATGGATATTTATTCAACATAATTAATATCCATTTTGATATTTTCCAGTATTCATCACAATTCACCTGTTTCTTGTGTCTTATTGTGAAGAAATAATATTAATTCCATAACCCACACTAACATCCTGATAAGTGGTGCAAAAGCTTAGTAAAAAATGTATAATACCTGCGTAAATAAATTTTGCGGATGGCGCGTGGTTGCGAAATCCGGGTGTGAGGGAAAAATGAAAATCAATAATAATTACCTGAGTTTGAAGGATAGTTATCTATTTTCAACCATTGCTAAAAAAGTCAATGAATATAAATCTGCAAATCCGGATAAGAATGTTATCAGATTAGGAATTGGTGATGTTACATTGCCATTGGCGCCAATTGTTGTTGAAGCAATGAAGAAAGCCTCTGATGAAATGGGGTCAGCCGAATCTTTTCGCGGATATGGTGAAGAACAGGGTTATGCATTTTTGCGTAATGCTGTCGCAGATTATTATTCTTTGAAGGGTGTGACGTTTGACGAGAATGATGTATTTATTTCAGATGGCGCAAAAAGCGATTTGGGAAATATTCTGGATATTTTTGATATAGACAATACGGTATTAGTACCGGACCCGGTGTATCCGGTATATGTTGATACAAATATCATGGCCGGCAGAAATATTATATTCATGAATGGAAACACAGAAAACAGTTTCCTGCCCATGCCGGATAATGACGTAAAAGCTGACATTATTTACTTATGTTCTCCTAATAACCCCACCGGCGCGGTATATAATCGTGAACAACTGAAAAGTTGGGTTGATTATGCTATAAAAAATGACGCGATAATACTGTATGACGCGGCATATGAAGCATTTATTGCCGACAGCAGTTTGCCGACATCAATTTATCAGATAGATGGCGCGAAAGAATGCGCGATAGAGTTCTCGTCGTTATCAAAAACGGCAGGATTCACCGGAACCCGGTGCGGATATACCGTTGTACCAAAAGAATTAATGAGAAATAATGTAAGTTTGAATAAACTTTGGCTACGCCGGCAAACCACAAAATTTAATGGCGTTCCATATATCGTTCAACGTGGCGCAGAAGCAGTATTTACTGAAGAAGGCCAGTTACAGACCCGTGAAGCCATTAGCTATTACATGAAAAACGCCCAGGTTATTGCCGAAACATTGCGCGAAATGGGCATATGGTTTTGCGGAGGAGAAAACTCTCCTTATATCTGGCTGAAATGTCCGGGTGGCATGTCATCGTGGGAATTCTTTGACTATCTGTTGGCAAATGCTAATGTTGTTGGAACACCAGGCGCAGGATTCGGTAAAAACGGCGAAGGCTTTTTCCGCCTGACTGCATTCGGCAACCATAATAATGTTATTGAAGCAATGAAAAGATTCAAAGAGTTGAAATAATAAAAATTTATAGAGGCTTTTGCAAAACCTATCTTAATTGTACGGAATGCCGGAGACGGCATTCCGTATAGAAAAAAATAGATATAATTGGGTTTTGCAATTGCCTGTATATTTCACAATTTTGTAGGGGTAATCACCATGTGATTACCCTTTTATTTTAGCTGGTAATTACCAAACAACCATGGATTTTGAAACGCGGCAGAGAAACCTGTATCTGTCCATCTTGCCAGGTCCAATCAGGTTGCTGTCCACCCGGTTCCCATGTTACCGTCTGTGGTTTATCCGGAAGGTGGATTTCGCAGGTATAAGGACCTACTTCAGGTATCTCATCCACCCAGGTGTCGTCGGTGCCCAACTTTGCCACATCGCGGCCGGGGTTCTGGTTGACGAAATGCACCAATAACCGACCGGCGTTAGTCCGACGCGGTGACACATCCACCCATGACGGCGCATTGGTCGTCAGGAAGGGTGTGGGTAAGAGTTCTTTTAGAATTTCACTTAACCAGCGCAACATCTGCGGGTCGCCGAGAGTGAGATATATGCCGAATATATCTGTCGCCACGTGCACCATAGTACCCTTACCAAGTGACCGGATAATCGCCGCCGGGCATCCTGCCGAATCCGGATTTTGTTCATTCACCTGTCCGTGCATTGGCCAGTTGTTAGCTAAAAGACGGCACTCAGGGTTAAGGTCATCCCAGGAACGATAAAGCGGGTATAATTCAGTAGTGTCTGACCCTAATATCAGACGGTCCCAGGGAGAATCAATACCGCACGGTTCACCGAACTCATCTGTTTTCAGGAATACATGGCCATCAGCGACGGCACCGGTATTAACGGCGCTGACACCGAACAGTTGCTGGATGCCAGGCACACGGATTGTGCATCCAGTGGTGAGCAGTTTGCCACCGGCGCGGACAAAGGCTTCGAGTCGGTTGACAGTGGCGTCGTCTACTTGTTGCAGTTCAGGTAATATCACTAAATCATATGGTATGCCTGCAATCAAACCACTTTCATCCATCAGGTCTGGCGAGTGGTGCAGTGCGGCGAGGGCTTTATGCGCGCCTTGCACCCCGTTGCTGCCGAAGGTCGGACTGGCGGGGTCGCAGACCACAATTGCTGTGCGACTGGCGCTTTGGGTGTGCAGAAAAAGTTCTTCACGTTCTGCCAGGAACTCTCGAACCGCAATTGCTTTCTTTATACGGGAAGGCACCAGTGCGCCATCGCCGGTGGGATATGTCCAGTAACCGACAGACCCACCGTTGGCCGCCACGGTTGCCGCTTCCTGCATCATCCGTTCCACCGTCTTGCTGCGGCTACGGACATGCTTGCGTCCATGGGTAAAACTGGTATCGCAGATATACGCGTCGTATGGCACGCCAAGGGTTCCGTACCAGCGCATCATCCGTGCCATATCATGCAGGAAAAAGAATCCCGGCGAGAAGAAGTCACCACTGCGCCAGTCAAAGGGACCAAGAAACTCGCGACGCGGACTGACATTACCGGCGCTGTAGATACAGTCGGGTTTAAGTTGTTTAATGAAACCATTGCAGCGTTTGCGCCACTCACTCTCTATTTGATTCCATACCGGCTGGTAAGCTTCGTGGAAATCCGGACGCTTGATAATTTCACCCCACGGTTCACTCCATCCGGTCGTCATACGGAAGCGCGCCTGACAGCGGGAACAGTAACATGGACCACCCCAATCGCCATCAAACCAAAAACCATCAGGTTCGTATTGTTCAATCAATTCCCGCAGTTGTATAGATGCCCAATCATCGAAAAAACCGCTGAGCGGACAGTTACCGTAAGAAGTGAAGTTCTGAAAGTCGCCAAAGAAACTTTTGTCGGTACCATCCGGATGTTTCATCCGCCATTCCGGATGTCGCAACCCGGCAATGCCGTCAAGGGTACCGCTGAAATAAAGTACCAGTTTGCATCCCGCCTCGCGGGTGACCTCGCGGAAAAATTTCGGCATATCCTGACCGAGCATGATGTGCTTCGTTTTCAGCGAACTGTCCCAACTGGTGTAACCGCTGTGACCCTTGGCATATATACAGAGATAGCCAAGGTTTAGTTGCTTCAGCCAGTCAGTGGTCTGTTGGTGCATCGCGCCTGACCCGTAAGGACGGAACTGCACCTCAGTGTAATAGTCAACCAGCAGGTTCATCATGCTGTCGTTGAGCCAGTTATCTTTGGAAATCATTTTATTTTACCCCTTTACCGGACTATAAAAAATACACCAGCGAAGCATAGAATAACTCCGATAAGTTTTTCTATTGAGAACTCCGCGCCAAAAAGCAGGCAGGACAGCAGTAAAACAATGACAGCTTTATTACCCTCAATCGCAATCGGATATCCTGGATTAGGCGCTAAGGAAACCGCTTTTATATACAGCAAATTGCCGATATAACTGAGAATGCTGGCTGCTGCTATCGCGGTTACTGGTTGCCATTTGAATATTATTGCTTGTTTTGCTGACAGCAAATGTATGACAGAACAGGTTAATAAACCGCAACAAAGAATGAACATAATTCCGGTTGAATCTGCCCAATATAAACCGGCATATTTTATTAACAACAACATACCCGCTAATAACAGCATGGCGGAAAAGCCATAAATAATCCACATCTTCTGCTTATTCCTTCTTTTTTAAAGGCCTTTGCAAAACTCAATTATTTCTATTTTATCTGTACGGAATGCCGGGGACGGCATTCCATACAATTCAGACAGGTTTTGCAATTGCCTCTTTAGATTAAGTTTATTAAATTCTGGTTACATTATATCTTAAAAATCCTTATTGTAAATGGACATTACGGGTATAAAATTGTATATTATGGGCATAAAATATTTCGGGGTGTGCTGATGAAGAAATTGCAATCATCATCCTATTTTCAAAGTTCTGTTTCCACACCACTTGGCCGTATCCTACAGGCTGGCAGCCATATTAATATCACCCCAATCCCTGTTATGCCAATGCGTAACTGGGAGATATATTCAATTGTTTATGTAATTGATGGCAGCGGAGAATATTATGATTTTGAAAATCGCGTTATCACATTAAAAACCGGCGATATGATGATAATGTTTCCCGGACATGGATATCGATATCAGTCTGATAATAAAACACCATGGAGTGAACTTTATTTACAATTTGATGGACCGGTGTTTGATCTTTGGCAAAAAGAAAACCTTATTTCACCCGCGCAACCGATTATCCATTTAGAACCAGTTGATTATTGGTTCAACAAACTTTTACAGCCTGCAATCGCCAATTTGCCTAATGATGCTGAACATATGCTGACAAGAATAATGATATTACAGGTTGTTTTAACGGAAATAATTAACCATTCATCGCAGTTAAAAGTATCTGATAATGAATGGTTGATAAAAGCAAAAATGATACTCAGTTCTATACCATTAAACGCACTTGTGGACTGGTCAGAAATTTCGGCCGGTATGTACCTATCATCTGACAGATTCAGAAAAAAGTTCCAGCATCTTTCAGGAATATCACCTTTCAACTTCCTGGTAAAACGACGCTGTGACGAAGCCTGCCGATTACTGCGACAAAACGAGTTGTCGCTATATGAAATCGCCGAAAAAGTTGGATATTATGATGAATCTCATTTTTATCGCCGTTTTAAAAATATAATAGGCATATCGCCCAGCGATTATCGATCGGTATGTATATTAAAAAGCAAGGATGAAATGATTTAATTAAAGCACGGATATTAAAATATTTCATATCCCGCAAAGGTAACTGTTTCATAGAAATCAGGTTGTTTTGACAACAAAATAACTATCCAAATATCGTATTACGAAAGAAAAAGGTCACATCAACAAGCCAATGATTGGTTACTGTGCTTGTTGAAGTGACCTGAAGTAAAAAATCTTCTTTATTTATCCCTCAAAAGCGACTGCCATGCTACATCCATAACAGAATGGCATTAAATCCAGGGTTATATTTCTGCCGGATATTGCCGGCACCCACATGATGGAATAATAAGTAACACCATGGGCAATATTTGTCATCGGCAAACCGAAATTGGCCGCGCTTAAGGTATTTACCGCCAATGATGTACCATTGTCTTTCGCGGATGCCCAACCTTCCGGATCTATCGCCATAGTAACCGCAATTTTCTTCATTGTTAAGATACCGGTTGCCGGTACAATGGAAAGTCGTCCGTTATGTTGTACCTGACCACCACCACCGGAACGGCAATAAACAGTTGTATATTCATTGTTTCCGTTCCAATTTATCTTCATTTCGCCAAAACTGCTGGCGATGGTAATCCAATTTGTGCCACCCGGGTCTGTCGGGG
>CAZNLA010000371.1:0-5757 GCA_964573385.1 uncultured bacterium | reverse complement strand
ATGAAAAGGCAGACCTATTCCCGTTACAGTTTGGACCGACTGAGGTTTCATATAAACAAACCACTGGCCGTATGGATATAACATCATTATTAAATGATGCCGCCTTTGGCAAAACAGTTGCGGAACGTTTGCGTTTGCTGAGTGATGATGGTTTTCTCTTTAAAAAATGGGAAATTTATGATGCCCGCTTTAATCATGGCGGATACGAATATGGTGGTGCCCCCGGTCATCGGGGAATACGCATTAAAACCCCAACACTGGAGGTGACATTTGTTCCGGGTAAATCAGATATCGGACAATTGCCAACAGTGGCGGATATTAAAAAAATCACTCCATCCGGCACACCTACTGCGGTGATGCCTACCCAACAGGAAATAAAGAATAATATTAACCGTTTTAAATTTAAACAACCTGCAAATATGCCGGAATGGCAGTGGCGCAGAATTAAAGATTTATTCAGTCTGACAGATGATTCCGGCGGATTCCCTGAAAATAGCGATTCTTATATTGCATGGGTTGATTCTTTTCTCGCTATGCCATACCGCATGTTTGTCGGTCACCATACTCCGCTAACTACCCATACATATACATTATATAAAGATGGTATGCCGGAAGCAGTTCGCGAACATTTACGCAAATATTGGGATGCATGGTTGATGCCGGGACGACCTTATACTGATTTGCAGCATAACCAATGGGGTATTTGGACAAAACCGGAGAATAGCTATTTTGCCACCACCGGCGATTGGCGCGGAAATCATAGTTTTTACCGCGATTCTTATACCCGTTTTATGAGCACGATGAACTTTAATAACAACGCTACTCAGGCAGCATTATTGGGTGGGGCAATGACTAATAACCAATACGCCATGGATGATGGTCGTTTTGGGTTAGAGCATATATTGTTGCGGTTATGGTCATGGGATGACGGAACTACCCAGGAATCAATCGATCATTATTATCTGGGACTGACATTGTATGCGCAAAAGGCATTTGCTGACCTTGGCCCAACAGAACTTGACCGTATGATGGGTAAAAATATGCTACTTAAAACAATGGATGAATTGGCATCATGTTATCATCCTGCCATACGACGTTTCATTGCCACCTCCGGGCGTACCGGTGTGGCGGAAATGTTGGGTATTAATGAAGGCGTAAATGCTATTATGCATACCGTATCTAAAAAAGGCGCATTGCATGATGTATATAATCCGGACCGTTTGGGTATGGGTGCTGCCGGTTATGACTTGCCGCCAGACCTGGTGGCAAGTCAGCAATTGGTTGGCCCATGGATGCCATTATGGATGGGGAATATAGTAGATGAAAAACCATTGCCATTTGAATTAACTGCTAATTTTAAACAATGGGGTGCGCATCGCAAATATCCTTTGTGGAAAAAAAGCTATCTCGGTCATTATTATGGTCTTGCCAGTCTGGATGTCGGATGCGGTAATCCTACCATCCCATTGATGGCACAATGGAGTCGCGCAGATGCCCAGGCAGATAATTTGCAGGATACAGGATTGTTGTTGATGCGATTCGGGTTAAATAATACCGAGTTTTATGACAGTTTGTACCATGGCACAACGCAGTCAAACGCAAATGGCAGTGTTGGCACCCAGGGTGGTCCTCTTTGTTCCACGCAATGGAAAAATAAAGCTGTAGTTTTCACAACACCAAATTTAAATTTCAAAGATTATGCCCGTGCCATGCCAGAAAAAATAACCAGCATTCAATCTACCATAGCACTGGCAAATTACCAACCCAGTCCGACATGGCAACTGTATATTGATGGCAAACTGGTACCGATGATCCTGCCAATTCGCGCCAAGCAGACCAGCAAAATCACCATTAAAGATGGTGTGACATATATTGGGATTATACCAATACCGGCAACAAACCTTGGTCGCAGTGAAGAAATAATGATTACTGATGGTGGCAAACCGGTAGACCTGCAGGGTGGGGGAAAAGCGGCGCCAACAGTGCTGATTAATAGCTACTACTATTTTAATCCAGATAAACCTTTTGACCCCAAAACCGCGGATTGGAAAGCCACCGACCGTGCATATGGCGGATTTGTCATTGAAATGAGCGATGCTACCGAATATCCGAATTTTAAAGATTTCCAGAATTATATTAAAAAAGCACAATTAACGACAAAATGGGATGACGCTGCCGGGGTGGTAAATGCTGTTTATAAGAGTGGAAAAGATACTATCGAAACTGGTTTCAGGCCAGAATATGATGGGGGATGGGATAAAAATGTACCGAGTATAGAATGTTTCACCTACCGTCGTGTAAATGGGCAATGGCCATACCTTGCACCAGGGATAGACCGTGAAACTACTTTATCTATCCAGGGGACCGCGGGGACATTATCTAAAAATGGCGCGGTGCTTAAACATCAACCCGGTTTAATGGGATATTTGCTGACAGAACCGGTAAGTGGTAATTATATTTTCAGCAACCCGTTGCCCGACCCGCAGGCGATGGATATTACTGTTCCCGGTGGTGTGCATATTACCGCGGATGGACGCCTGGGAATGTTGCAGGTACAGATAAACCCCAAAGATAATTCTTTGGATGTCCGGTATGCCGTGAAGGATGGACAGATAGGTAATGATATGGCAACCGCGTTATTTATTTCATCTTCACCTAAGCCGGTAATAGTTGTAAATGGTGCGCCTGTGAAGAATATTCAGACTGCGCCACCGGTGATAACGGTGAATGGTGTTGCCATAAAGAAGATACAGACGGTGACAATTGATGGAATGTCAAATGTGGTGGTTCCTTTAACCGCGTCATTGCCAAAAACAGATGACGCCATTGTGAAACGTTATCTGGAAAACTTCGCGAAACAGCCAATGCTGTTGAATACCCCCGTCACCGCCCAGGCGTGGATGCGCTACAAGGCCGGACAGGAACATTATCAATTAACCGAACCACGCAATGGTGCCTTCGAGTTTTGGCGACAATGGCCGGGTGCCAGTGCGATTGAAGCACAGGTGCCGGGAAATGTAATAGTGGCAACAGATGGTGATATCGCATTACAGCGATTGCTGATAAGCCCGAAGGAAAATAGAATAGAGATAGATTACGCGCCATATATGCAACGCAATCAAAACGGCGACCAGATTCCAAATCGCGCCAAAGCATTATTAGTTTTCGGCATGGAAAAGGCACCTACCGCGTTGTTGCACGGCAAAGAGTTTGTTGGCACCGCAGAAAAAATATCAGTTAATGGCAAAGACGCGTATATCATCCCATTGTTTGCGGATGACCAGGCAATTGTTAAGCAGGACCTGGAAACACGTTACAAAGCAGCAATGGATAGTTTGCCGAAATAAGTGTAGTTGTTTGTTAGGCAACTATTCACCGCAAAAGAACACAAGGAAACACAAAGAAGATTTTAATAATAAGACTGATGTTTTTTAAGATAAGTCTACTTTAAATGGTCGCTTCGACAGGCTCAGCGACCGGTCACTGAGCTTGTCGAAGTGACCTTAGATGTAATTCTTTGTGATCTTTTGTGTTCATTGTGGTGAATAATAGTGGTTTATGGGTGTTACCCACATCAGTAATAGAATCCAAACAGAAATTATGGATTTTACTGGTTTAAAAAATGTCTTTTTATTATTGATAACCGAACACTAAAACCAAAATCATTTTAGGGGGATAAATAATGCGGAAATTTATATTTCTCGTGGTACTGTGTGCGTGTTTGCCATTATTGGCAGCACCACCAACTTTGCAATTGGTATCTGTAAAGTCACAAAAAGTGCTGTATGGCACTAAGGATGCTATTACCGGTTCAATAGTGGTAAAAAACAGCGACAAAACCACATTGCAAACAGTCAGTGTATCCGCCTGGCTTGAAACAGAAATTGATACTGTCGGTAAAGCACAGACCACGATCCTTTCAATAGAACCGGGCAAGACAGCAACCGCAACATTCACATGGAAAAAGGGGTTGGGTAAATATGGCCATGCTATGAAGGCGGAAATAACGCAGAATACCACCGTTATCGCTAAGGGTGAAGATTATTTTAATGTGTGCGATAATTTTTGGAATGTCGCGTTACCCCGGGCAATTGGTTTTATGTGGGATGCCTTTGACCAAAAACTAAATCCGAAAACAGATACATCATGGGTAGACCGTTACACCGGATTAATGCGTAACGATTATTACAACTGCTTTGAACGTTTTTTCTGGGCCCAGGACGACTTTATGGGAATGGTGCCAACAAAAGATGTATGGTGGTCGGGACAGGCGCGTTACCGCGAATCGAAAGATGTCTTAAAACTGTTAATCGATAAATCCCACGAACAGGGGATAAAATCCATCACCTACGCAAAACTCACCGGTGGCGGCACATATGGTATGGAAATGGCGCGTCGGCATCCGGAATGGATATGGCAATATAGCGGAACCATGGCTGTGGAACGAAATGTTAAGCAAATACATGATTGGGATATTACAACAGATAAACATTGGGGTGGTTGGGTAGCGGTAAATTACGACATAAATAATAAAGAAGTGCTGGATATTGGTATAAAAAACCTGTCGGATTCTGTCGCCGTTTTAGGTTGGGATGGTGCGCGTTGGGATGGCAATTTTGATGTCCATTCAGAAACCTACGACCTTAATGGTAAATTAACAGAAACCCTGACAGCAGACCAGGTGGATGCCAGAAATGCTGACAATATGCGCAGGACAAAAGAATACCTGACGAAAAAATATCCACAGTTCCAATATGGTTACAACTGGACCCAGGGCGACTGGCGCCAGACCATGGCAACTACACCGCGCGAATCCATTGAATTGTGCCGGGGCGGGGGGTTGATTATGAATGAATATATAAACCAGGCAGAAAGCGTGCAGCACCCATTACATAAATGGGAAATATATGCCCCCAGTGTTGCTGATGATGTTGACGCCATTAAAAAACTTGGCGGGTATTACGGGCCTATCTTATCATCGCAAAACAGCGCGGATGGCAGATATACCAATATTTTTGCCTATGCTGCCGGTGCCCATCCGTATTATCAACATTTGTGGGGTTCATTTGTAACGCGCAACTCCGCGTTTATCTGGGACAATGCCCTTACCCGTATTCATTCACCTGAGAATATAATTATGGCACCATCCAGCGTGTGGTGGCGCAATTGGGTATACGAACGTCAGATAGATAAGAAACATAAACAACTTATAATTCATCTCATCAACCCCCCGGCAAAACCGACAGTGGGTGAAGGCAAAAAACCGGAAGATGTACCACCGGCATTGAAAAATGTAAATATCAGCATTTTACCGGCCATGTTGGATGGGTGGAAACCGGTGCGTGCCAATCGTATTAGTCCGGAACCGGCAATACGCGATAGTGTGCCGATGCAAACAGTGGAAGGTATCTATAAATTTACAGTTCCGGAAGTCGCGTTATGGAATATTCTGGTTGTTGATATGACAAAGGGAGGACGCTGAAATGTCACGTTTAAATAAATCTATTACATGGCTATCGCTTTTTGCTGCGTTATTCATGTTGGCATCAATATTTTCATACGGTGCATCTGCTGTTAAAACCGGCGACAGCATAACCATGCAAAACGACCAGATAAAACTTACTATCGACCTTAAAATGGGTGCAAGGATTGATACCTTTATTTACAAAGGTTTTGATGATAATATCGTTTATCCGGTGGCATCCAGTGGCGGTATATTAATGGACCACGTATGGGAACAGACTTGGCCGGGTGAAT
>CAZNLA010000370.1:0-5790 GCA_964573385.1 uncultured bacterium | reverse complement strand
TTGGCCATACAGGTAATCATAGCCTAATTTTATTTGTTTCTGATGGACGTCAGCCGGATTTTAGCGCCGGGATGACTTATGAGGAAGTGGCAACGGTGCTTAAAGAGTTCGGCGCAGTTGATGCTATAGCTTTGGATGGAGGCGGTTCAGCTACTATGGTAATGACCGATAACCTGACTGGTGAAACTAATGTGTTGAACCGTCCATCTGATGGAAAAGAACGCGCTGTAGGCAATAATATAGCAGTCATAGTTAACAATGTTAAAACTAACAATAAATGACAAGTTTAATATATACTTCTTTACGAGTTCTCTTAACATTGCTAAAACATATCAGTAGTTAACGTTAACAGAAAATATCTTAAAGCATGTTGATTTATTTATGGTAGGACTTTCACTTTTTAATAGAAATATGCTTAAAAATGGTCGCTTCGACATGCTCTGCGACCGGTCACTGAGTTTGCCGAAGTTACCTTAAGCGAAAGTCCTAAATTATATAAAACTGTTAATGAAACAATCCCGGATTACGATTTTGTAATCCGGGATTTGATGGTTTTTGCATTAAAAAAATGATGTATGCTGATTTATGTTAACTTTACAGTAAGAATCTTTTTCGCCGGGACAGATAATTTTATCTGACCATTTTCTACTTTCAATTCTTCTACTATCTTACTCTCCAATAAATCCATTAATACCGCTTTTGTAACTGGTAATGCCGTGATAATCGCGCCATCTATCAGTTGCGTGGTTGGGTTGCTTATGCGTAAAATCATTGATTCATCCCATTCACCCTGTTTGAACGCGTTCATCACCAGGCCATCACCGTTTAATGTTAAGAAAGAATGTGAAAGTGGCAAAATGCCGGCACCGGGACCTGCCGCGCCGACGATAGCCGGGACATTAAATATCTCTGATGCCTGCAGAACACCACCGGATTCCCAATTACCGGTATGTGGCATCACCGCGTATTCAAAACTATATTTCCCCTGTAACTGGGTACCATGCTGATCCGGGAAACGAGCAAGTCTGACACTGTTCCAGGCGCGGTGCGACCGCAACAGTGTTAACGCGATGGTGCGATCTGCGTCATCTATCGCTTCATATTGTGGCAAACCACGGTTAAGCAGAGCAACTCCCTTGTCGCCATCGCTTAAATCAACAAAGTTCTGGTGTGGTTCTACCGGTCGTAATGTTTCGCGCCAATCGCGGGTATCCGGCAGTCTTATTTCACGCGGGACAACATCAAAAGCGGATTCTGCCCATGCGGTATTTGTTTTAATACCGGTGGGGAATAAAACCCGTAACTGATGGTCTTCAACGTTGTTATTAACAGTGGTTGTAATTCGCAATAATCGTTCGCCATATACAAGGCGATAAACAGTAGTAATCTCTAATGGTCTGGTTTCAACTTCGCGACCGGTACCATCAAATGTAGCGCGTATTGGTAAATTTATAACAAATTTTGCTTCAATAGCGGCGCTTAATCTGCCATTTTCAATAACTGATATTGTTGCGTTTGCGCCGGCGTTATTGTATATACGGTCACGGATAGGAATTCCGCCTACCCAGTAATCACCAACTTCTCCACGGTCCTGAAACATATTTTGGTTTTTCAGGGTGTGTCCGGTTTCTTTTGAATGGATATCCACAGTACCATTTTGATTGATACTGACGGATAAAAATTCATTTTCCATTACTGTCGCACTGGTCATCATGCTGCCCGGGTGACGCATTTCACCGGTGTATTTTTCCACCCGAAAAACTTTATATCCCATACCCGGTACATTTTGTGCTTCAAACAGGCATTCCCACCTGTCGCTATCGGTACGTAGAGGCAATTCCTGCGGATGGTTGAATGTTGCCAGAAAACTGCTTTTATTCAATATTTGCGCTTTCATTTCATTATTATCAGAATCCTGTATCTGCAACCCGATGACATTCAGTTTTTTAGCGATATCAATTTCCGCTTTCACAACCTGGGTAATGGTTCGCGGCAACATATTGAATACCACCAGCAAGGTATCATCAGGCGAGAAAGAACTGGTATCGATCTTCCCTGCCAGATTTCTCGCGGAATCTTCGACAACATTAAGTGATAACGTATCTGCCTGGTGGATTCTGAATTCAACTTCATCAGCAATTTTATCATCACCGCACCCGCCGATAGAATCATGAGCATGATTTTGCAAAACCAGGTTATTAGCCAGGTCAAGGGCAAAACGCGGGTATTCAAAACCGGATGCCCATGCTGTTGTCGCCAATGGTTCTGCCATCCGTTGCAGGTTAAATTCCGCTCTGCGATTAAGATATTTCATGGGTATTCGTGTAGATTGTATTTCCGCGTAAAGGTCAGTAAATAATCCGGCACGCTGGGTTTGCCTCATTTCACCTGTCATTACATCGATATCCTTATCTTTCATATATTCCTGTGCTTCACGAATAAAACGGGTTAATGAGACATGTTCAACAACTTTACCATTGGTAATTTGGGCATTTGCTTCTTTGATAATTTTGGGTGTTAATTTAAATGGTCCGGTTGAATCGTCACAGTCAAATGCCGGTGCGAATGGCGTTTCCCACTGACCTAACTCAACACTATCCAAATCGGTAAAAGATTCTTCTATACGTTCGGGATACCACCCGACTGGTGGTGTGGCGAAATGATATGGCGCGAAAGAACCGGTGCCGCAAAGACGGAAAGGTTTGCCACCCCATGCCCAGTTATGTTCAGTAACTTCCGGACCCCGGTTATGCGCGACACGACGATCTACCAGGTGGAAAAATGCTACCCGGGCGTGGTCGCCCAACGTCACCCCGAAAAGTCGGCTGCCATCTGCCCCCTGCCAATGGTAGTAATGTCCATTAACCTGATCATTAGATATTCCGCGGTAAAATATTGCGCTGTCAACGCCAATTCCGTTGAAAATCTGTGGCATTTGACTAACCTGACCCCATGATGTAGGGGTATAGCCGATTTTCATGCATCCACCGTATTTACGGCCAATCTTTTCACCCCATAAAAAATTACGAACTAATGATTCGCCGGACATCTGGTTTTCTTCTGGTAATACATACCACGGGCCAATAAATATTCTGCCTTCATTAATAAACTGTCTTATTTTATCTGCGTTTTCCGGACGAACTTCCAGATAATCTTCAATTAATATAGTTTGCCCGTCCAGATGGAAAGATTTATATTCCGGATCTTCATCCAATACGCGTAACAATTCATCCATCATTTCAACAAGCAACATTCGAGTCTTTTGATAGGGGAAACGCCATTCGCGATCCCAATGGGTAAGACTGATAACATATATATTGTTTAATAACTTCATTGATATCTCCGAACTAAATTTTTTGTAAATAAGTGTACAATTTATTTATTCTATGTACACCTGTTTATATCCTTTACATTTTTATAAGGATATGTAAAAAACTTTACTTATCATACCATAAACGCATTAATTAATTAAAGTTTTTTATAAATTAATGCAGGAATATCTATATATTATCAGTAAACAAGAAATATCATAAATTTATTAATGGAGACTTTTACATGATTATTGATAAGTTAGATAACGCCAGTGCATACATGGCGTTATCGCCGGGAATAGCAAAAGCTTTACAACTTTTATTAAGTGGTGAACTTGATAATAAAGAACCGGGCAAATATGAAATTGATGGCACAAAGATATTCGCGTTAATCCAGGAATATAAGACTAAGTCCTGGGATAACGGAAAACTGGAAATGCATAGAAAATTTATTGATGTCCAGTATGTTGGCAGTGGCGAGGAAAAAATGGGATACGCGCCGGTTGCGGATTGCCATGACTTTGAACCGTATAATGAAGAGAAAGATGTCGCCATTCATCAGGGAATTGGCGATTTAGTTACAGTGTCAAAAGGGATGTTTGCGATTTTCTTCCCGGTTGATGCTCACGCGCCTACTCTGGGTATTTCAGAAATAGGTGGTGACAACGTGCGGAAAATTGTTATAAAAGTGGCGATATAAATTAATCAGGGGGAGAATTATCATGGCATTACCTACATTAGGGGTACAGTTAATTGTCTTTGGCGGTAAGTATAATATAAATACTGATACTGATGCCATTCTGGACAGTATCGTGCGCGCCGGATTTGCCGCGGTTGAAGGTGGAGCATCTGATGCCGCGTTATACAAGCAAAAACTTGATGAACGCGGTCTTGTATTTGCCGGGTCACACACTGGTTTAGCGGCATTGGAAGATATTACGCCAATAGTGAATTATCTGAATACCGTTAATGCAAACGACCTGTGTATATCCGGATTGCGGAAATGGGATAATCTGGACAAGGACGACTATCTGCATGGAATTTCTGTTTTAAATGAAGCAGGAAAGAAACTGCGCGATCTCGGTATTCATTTGCATTATCATAACCATGCGTTTGAGTTTGACAAAATTGATGGTGACAAACGCGGTATTGATTTGCTGATTGATGGTTTAAATTATGATGTTGTTGATTTGTGCGTGGATGTTGCCTGGGTAATGCGTGGTGGTGATAATCCTGCTACATTTTTAAAGAAACATAAAGATATTATCGGATATCTGCACTTTAAAGATTTTGACGGTACAGATTGGGCAGAACTGGGCAATGGCAATGTAAACTTCAAGGAAATCATGGAAGTATTGCCGGAAATGACAGGCGTCCGTTGGGTAATGGCAGAACAGGACCAATCGAAAATTGATCCTATGGACAGCATAGCAATAAGTCGCGCGTACCTGGAAGAGACTTTTGGGTATTAATCAGTTTTAATATGAAAACTGAAAAATTATTTTAGTCAGGACTTTCGCTTTCAAAGAGAAATTTGCTTAAAAAAGGTCGCTTTGACAGGCTCAGCGACCGGTCACTGAACCTGTCGAAGTGACCTTAAGCAAAAGTCCTGTTATTAAGAAATATTTATCTGGTCGGTAAGAAAATAGAATTATAGACACCAACATGATAAATCTATAATATACCCACAATAAACAGACATAAGAGGTAATGATAATGAGCAGTTTGATGTATAGGCCGGATATGGATGCGGTACGACAAAGGTTGACGACATGGTGGAATGGAGGCGATATAGGCCGTCCTGCCATGCAAATTGGTGTACAAAGGGAAACCCCCTGGGAAAATATTCCCGCAATGCCAACGCCGAATGGTTGGGTGACAGACTATTCAACCACTAATTTCGATTACCGTGTGAATATTGGTGCCCGCGGATGTATAAATACTGATTATTACGGCGAGGCAGTACCCAGTGTGTCACCGGATTTAGCGCCGAATTGTCTGGCATTGTATCTGGGATGCACCGGAAAAGAGATGCCGGGAACAGTCTGGTGCCATCCATGTATGAGTGATCCGGAAGATGCTAATTTTGATTACAAACCTGATAATTTCTATTGGGACTTTTCGTATCGCCTGGGACTGGAATATGCCAAATTGGGAAAAGGCAAGTTTATGCAGCAATTCCCCGATTTAATTGAAGGTTTGGATACACTTGCTGCTATGCGTGGCACCGAAGAATTGCTGTTTGATCTGGTGGAGAATCCGGATTGGGTGCATTCAGCAATGCGACAGATTACTGATCGTTATTTCCGTTATTACGATATCTTTTATGACATGATGCGTGACGAGGTAGGTGGGTCAATATTCTGGTGTTGGGCACCGGGCAGAATGGCAAAATTCCAGTGCGATTTTTCCGCAATGATATCACCGGAAATGTTTGGCGAGTTCATGGTGCCGGTGCTGAATGAAATGACCGAACGGG
>CAZNLA010000369.1:0-5792 GCA_964573385.1 uncultured bacterium | reverse complement strand
AATAACTGGAATGTTCTTTCCGGCGCGCGAAAGTCTGCTACTCCCAGTGAGGTGTCGGCCATAATAACGCCCACCAGGGTAACCCGGGGGAAATCAAACCCTTTTGCCACCATTTGTGTGCCTATTAATATATCGGTTTCTTCCCTACGGAACTTCTCTAATATTTCATGGTGAGAACCCTTGCGTGATGTTGTATCTTTGTCTAACCGGTCTATCCGCGCTTCCGGCCAAACTGATTGTACTTCTGACTCTAACTGTTCTGTACCGACCCCGCGAAAGGCGATACGAATACCCTTACAATCAGGACAAGAGGCAATTGCAGGAATTGTATGGTCGCAATGATGACAACGCATAATTCCGCTCATTTTATGAAATGTTAATGGAACCGCGCAATATGGACAACTTTCCAACCTGCCACAGTCACGACATAATAATGTATGGGCAAAACCACGCCGGTTAAGGAATAATATAGTTTGCTCTTTATTTAGCAGTCGTTTTTCAATCGCTTCGCGCAGTGGCAAAGATAGTACCTTGGCGCTTTTTGCCATTGTCCTTAAATCTACAATTTTAACTTCCGGCATTGGTCTGTCTGCAATTCGTTCCGGCAATTTTAATAATTTATATTTACCATTTTCCGCCGCAAACATAGATTCTAATGATGGCGTGGCAGATGCCAAAACTATTGGGGAACCGGTAAGATGTCCTAATTGAATAGCCACTTCCCTGGCATGGTAGCGTGGAGAACTGTCTTGCTTATATGATGATTCATGTTCTTCATCGATGATTATTAGGCCGAGATTCACTGCCGGGGCAAATATCGCGCTACGGGCACCCAATATTACCTTTGCTTCACCTTTGCTTATTCGTTGCCATTCATCGTACCGTTCGCCAACCCCCAGATTGCTATGTAATACCGCAACCTGTCCGGGAAAACGACCGTGATACAGTGCCATAGCCTGGGCCGTTAACGAAATCTCTGGTACCAGAATTATGGCGGATTTATTATTTGCAATAGCGTGAGATATAGCGTGAAGAAACACCTCGGTTTTGCCACTGCCGGTAACGCCATATAGCAAAAATGATTCAGGATTTGATTTATCAATCGCGTTAGTTATCTCTTTCAATGCTGTCTGTTGTGTCTGGCTTAATGTCGGTGCTATCTGTCCCCGTCCTGCTATGTTGCTCCATGGGTTACGTCTTAACTCCACTTCTTCTGTCGTCAGCCATTTATTTTCGATAGCAGCTTTAATTACTGCATTACCAACCCCGGCACGCTTTGCTGTTTCGGTTATGCTATAAAACTCTGTTACTATATTTTCTGCTACCCATATTAACAATGCCGCTTGTTTAGCCTGTTTTTTGGGTAATTCCGCAGCAATAGCGCGCATTTCATCCGCAGATATAAGGGGTTTAACAATGGTGATTATTCGTGGTTTAATATTTGTTACTGTATTTGATGGCCGTATTTTTCCATGACTTAATAATAGCAGCAACGCCATCTCTCCATTATCACCAAATTTATCTTTAATGGCGGATGTTGATATTCCCGGGTGCTGCAGAATATAATCAAAAGTTTGCTGAATAAAAGAATCTTTTATAAGAATATTTAATTCAGTTTCACTGGTTACGTTCCAATGTTTTTGTCCTGTTAAAACACCGGAATCAGCAACCGACGGACGTAATGCCTCAGTGATTGAACACAGATATTGTTGTGATATCCATAATGCTAATTTTGCCTGGGTGGCATTAAATGCGGGCGGTGCGGGAGATACTGATATTATCGGTTTTATTTTTTCAGATGGAAAATCTGCCGAAGTGGTAACAGCCATTACATATCCGCGCACCCTGCGTGATTGTAAAGGTATGTAAACGCGACAGCCTGGCTTAACTAAATCAGTCAGATTATCAGGTATTATGTATGTAAACAGGCTGTCTAAGGCACTGTCAGCAGTATCAGGAAGTATTAAAGCAAACACGGTTACAGTGTATATATGTATGTAAAAACAGGCAATAGCAGAAATAAAAAAATCCCCTCTCGAATAATTTTTCAAGAGGGGAAAAATTTTGTATTTTATTTAAATTTTGGTAACAAATCTTCATGGGCAAGCAGGAACTTATCCAGAACATCTTGGGCGATATCTTTTTTATCAATTGCGATATCAATTTCTATTGCTTCGCGCAATGCGGACAGATCGCCGGTAGCAGCACCCTTCGCCACCATGTCATGAACCGCGCTAACCTTCAGGCAGATATCAGATGTTTTGCCGGGTAATTTTATCTCGGGGAACTTTTCTACTTTACCATTAATAATTCTTACCGGTACTTCTACCACCGGGCCATTTGGGAAATTCATGATATGGCCATCATTTGGCAGGTTTACAATATCAAAATTAGCATTTTTCTTGTTTGCAATCGCCATAGCAAAATCTATTGGGTGTTCCCAACTTTCCATGGGGTAATTTGTGCGCCAATCTACAGCATCAACCGCAATACCGCGTAACAAATCCCATTGGCGTTCGCGTTCTACAGAATCACCATGTAGGGTGGGGTGGTGTTATATTTAATTTCCGGTTGAAATGGCAGATATTCAGCGTGGTGGTCGATAGCACCCATTACAATTCCGCCATATTCACGCAACCATATTTGCATAACTGCTGCTTCACGGTCACGACGGCGTTTAATGGTATTCTTAATTATCGGGTATAAATTGTCGCCATTGGTGAAATCAGCGGCAGAAACCAACCAGGCAAAATGATTTAAACCGGCGGATACGGATTGAATGCGTTTTAAATCACGGTCTGTTGTTTCGGCTACCCACAGGTAACCATATCCACTGCGCCATGCGATATTGCAAAAACCATAGCATTTAATGCTGGAATAGTTATTAACCGCAGTAACCACGCGTGGCATCGGATTAGTAACATCTAACAATATGGCGTCAGGGCATATCTTTTCCATATCGCGCGCAATTTCCATCGCCATATTAATACTGCGGAGTGCGTTTGATAAACCGCCCAAGCCGCCACATTCACGGGCCTGGTTTGCCATGTTAAAACGCGCGAGGATTTCAAAGTCCATTCTCCAGCGTTTCTGGCCATCAGGAGAAGCTGATAAAAGCACAAAATTTGCGCCTGCTAAAGCAGCTTTTCGATCAGATGTTGATGTGATTTTGGTTTTTAAACCCAAATCACCTGCCATCTTTCTGCCAACTGCTGCCATCAGGTCGGCAACATCTTTATTAATATCAACCAGTACTAATTCTTCTTCATACCGGTGCTTTTCAAGTGTGTCTCGCAATACAGTTGTGGCAAAGACATAACTGCCTGCCCCAATTAAAACTACTTTCATTTTTTCGACTCCATTGTTTGGAAGTACATCGTTATTCTATTTTTATTTTTCGATAATAGATTATTCCATACTTTTACGTTTAGTTAACAATAAGTAAGCGTAAAAACATCCCAATAATTTATAAACTGGATTAATTCTTAGCTTGTTTTTTAGCAGTCTTGATGCTTTAAATAAAAATTGACATTATTGGCAGTCAATTATCATTGATAATAAATAGAAACGAAAGTTTTGTATTAGATAATCTGATTACATTATAATAAATTTTCGTTTCATTGTAAATACCTGATTATCAAAGTTTCAATGTATTTATATTAATATATTTGGGAAATATTATTTCTGCTGTTAATACCATTAGATAATCTTCATATGATCAGGACTTTCGCTTAAGGTCACTTCGACAGGCTCAGCGACCATTGTTAAACAGATTACCCTTATGAGCGAAAGTCCTGATTATTAATGTATTTCGATATATACCCTGATTTTCAAAATGTAAACATGATAATAAATATTGAAGATAAATATAAAAACTGAATTATTTCTTCTGGTATGGTATAATTTTGCTGTAATGAGTGATGAACTTCAGCTATTATTAATATTTGCCATTATCATATTATTTGCCCGCGGATGTGGTTATCTGTGTCAGCGATATTTGCGTCAACCGCCAGTTTTGGGTGAGTTGCTGGCGGGGGTAATTTTGGGTCCAACAGTATTAAATATCTTCGGATGGTCTGTTTTTGACCCATGGACCGGCCATGTAGTTAATGTATTTGCAAATATTGGGGTATTATTCCTTATATTTATCGCCGGGTTAGAGACGAATGTATCAGAGATACGCAAAGTTGGCAAAACAGCGGTCCTATCTGCTTTACTTGGTGTTTTATTGCCATTATTGGGTGGGTATCTGGCATCAATATCGTTTGGCGTTAATAATATTACAGCGATTTATATCGGCACAATTTTAACCGCGACATCTGTGTCAATAACAGCGCAAACCCTTATAGAAATCAATAAACTTCGCACACGCGAGGGTTCTACCATCATGGGTGCCGCAGTGATAGATGATGTTTTGGGAATCATCCTTTTATCGGTGGTAATCGCGTTATTTATTCCACGCAATATTTATTCAAACAATCTATCATCGTCCATAACCGGGCATTTATCTCCCATATTTCAACAATGGATGCCGGCACAGTTAATATTCATTATTGTCACGGTATTTCTGATGTTGCTTTTTTTCTGGGTGGTAATTAATCTAGGCAAAAAGGTAATTACGCCGATATTAAACCGTGTTTCCGGTATTAACAGTCGGTATTTAGTTTTAACGGTGTCGTTGGCGATGTTATTTTTAATGGCGGTATCGGCCGAGTTTATCGGTCAGGTTGCCGCCATCACCGGTGCATACCTGGCAGGTATATTCCTTGGCCGCACCAAATTCCGTGCTGAAATTGAAGCACAAATATCACCATTTACCTACGCCTTCTTCGTCCCAATATTCCTCGCGTCAATCGGCATAGGCATAAACGCCAAAAATATTGGTAGCGACATTCTATTTGCGGTGGTAATTATAATAGTAGCAATTTTAACAAAAGTAATTGGATGCGGTGCCGGTGCCGCCATAACCGGATTCAAATTACCATCTGCCCTGCGGGTAGGAACAGGCATGATATCCCGTGGTGAAGTAGGCCTGATAATTGCCCTGATAGGCAAAAACGCCGGTATAATCCCGGATAATGTATATGCGGTTATGATAATAGTGGTGTTGGTGACAACAGTAATTACCCCACCATTATTACGATGGAGTTTTTTGAAGAGTGAAGATTTGAAGAGATAAATTTTGAAGAGTGAAGAGTGAAATTTTGAAGAGTGAAGTTAAGTGTAAGATTGAATTTATTTAATTATTACACAGAGATACACTGAGGAGACACAGAGACGCACGGAGAGGAAGATAAGAAAAATTTTCCTAATTGTGATTTTGTGGTTTGTTTTGAATGGTATTTAAAATATGAATCCTCATTTAGCAACTATTTCATTTCTTTCCAGATTTCATCTATCATGCTGTTGTCACCTTCAAGGAAATCGGTGGTGTATCGTTTTAATTCGCTGGCCATGGCGGATAGTTTGGCGCGGAGGTAGGGGTAGTCCTGGCGGTTATAGCATTCGCCAAAACGACGGTAACCGATGCTGAAGGGGACGGCGGTGTCGGATTCTTCGGTTAGTGTTACGCCAATGGCGCCGTTGTCTGTGCTGCATATCACGTGGACAAATAATCTGTTTCTTCGGTATTCTGCTACATAAGTTGCCGGAGTATCTGATTTTATGCTGATATATTTAATCCCGTATGCTTCCATAATCGGGGTAAACATCTCGTGGCAGATATCGGAAAATGCTTTTTTTGTTACTTTTGCCATGTTAATTACCCCAATTTATTATATAGTTGTCCATAG
>CAZNLA010000368.1:0-5795 GCA_964573385.1 uncultured bacterium | reverse complement strand
CTCAGCGACCGGTCACTGAGCCTGTCGAAGTGACCTTAAGCGAAAGTCCTGTAAAGTTATACTTACCTTTTCTTCAACAATTTACCTGCTACTTTTTGCAGTATCATTGAAACTTCGGTTACTTTCATCAGATTTAAAAGATAAATATATATTGCGCTACCGACAAACGCAACGCCGATATATGGCACCAGAGTTAGTATTTTTTTGCCATCTCCGTCAACATCCTGTGCTTGTGGGAATATACTGGGTAAGTAGATAGTAGACAGATACAGCATAATTGCCAGTGGTAATAATGCAATAACGGTTTTACCCATGAATATAATTATCTCTTTTGCGCCTAATTCGCCAAACTTATGACGGGCATTACCGTATAAAATACCAATTTTTGTCCCTTTGTTGATTAATAATGCCAATGGGATTGCGGCGGCACCAATTCCCAAATAATGTATGCCGACATACGCGATACCGATATGCAACGGAACCAGACAGACCGAGATGATATTAGGCAACAGAGTATCAGACATGGCAAAATAGAATTGCAGAACGATAATCTCCAGAGCGGCGATGAGCATGCCGATTGAAATTACTATAAATGGTCCGGTGGTTAAGGCGATTGAGGCGGCATCAAACTTTTCACTGCCGTAAATGCCATTTAAAATTTCACCACGCAGCAGAATAAATGAAACCGCGAGAGGAATGAAAATAAGAATCATCATACGGGTGGCGGACATCAGCATGCTTTTCAGCTTTTCACGGTTATTTTCCGCGGCAAGGTCGGCAATGAACGGGAACAGAGCGATTCCGAAAACAAACGGGAAAAACTGCACCGGCATATCGCACAATATCTTTGCATATTTAATGGCGGAATAACTGCCGGTTTCCAAGCCGGAAATAAATCTCTGGTCGAATACAGAACGGAAAATGGAAGCGGCGGTGCCAATAGCCAGTGGTAAAGCGAGTACCAGGAACTTTTTCAACGCCGGGTCTTTCATGTCGATGGTTGGACGATAATGGGTTACGCGTTTCCCTAGTCCAATGGAATGGATGATTAATTTTGCGGCAGCACCGAAGATGAAACCGGCAGCAAACGCGGCAGGACCATAATGCCTGGCGAAAAATACGGCAAATATTAATACTGTTGCCTTCAGAGCCATATCGGCGGCAGCAGGAAGCGCAAACTTTTTATATGAGTTCAGCAAAACATATGTCATGGATGACGCGCCGAGGAAGATAATTGCTACCAGCATCATCTGGGTAAGTTTTACTGTCAATTCTATTAATTCTGTCGTTTTCCCCGCGGCCGGTGCGAACCATTCCGGCAGGAAAAGTGGCAACAGTTGCTGAGCAAATACAATGCCGACAGTAGCAATAACCAACATGACAATAACCAATAAATTTATGGCGGTACTTGCCAGTTTCCAGGCTTTTTCCTCACCTTCATCCTTCATTTTCTGTACAAATACCGGCAAAAATGAGTGCATTATAATCTGGTCAACAAACTGAAATAGGTAAAAAGCGATATCCTTTGCGGCGTTATAAGCATCAGCATTTATATCTGTTCCCCAAAACTTGCTCATCACCTTATTAACAATCAATCCAAAGAATCTCATTACTAATTGAATTATCATTAATATCCCGGTGGCGCGGAATATCTTTTTATTCATACCACCATCAACCGGTTTCTGTATTTCCTCGATTTCAAAATTCTCTGTCATTATACCTCACCCAAAAATAGCGTATTTTTCTTTAGACAAATAAGGTGGCTAAACGTTACATACCATATGATGTGAGTTCATTTTTTGCTAATAATTTAATTTAACCACGAAAGCCACGAAAAGTCGTATTTGTTTTTTTCGTGCTTTTCGTGTATTTCGTGGTTAAAAAAATATTCCTTTATTCACATAACTTTGGCTTTAGGTCACTTCGACAAGCTCAGTGACCGGTCGCTGAACCCGTCGAAGCGACCATTTTAAGCATATTTCTATTAACAGCGAGAGTATTTTCTTTATTTCGATTACTTTTTACGGTAGAATTATCCCATGATACATGACTGGCAGAAAATGCAGGAAATTGCTGACGGGTTAACTGAACGATTAAGTGCGTGTGATATCTGTCCGCATCGTTGCGGAGTAAACCGTTTGCTGGGAGAAACCGGACAGTGCGGAATAGGTAAGGAATGCCGGGTAGCGTCATGGTGCGACCACCATGGAGAAGAACCGGCAATTAGTGGAACAAAAGGCAGTGGGACGATATTCGCGGCGGGATGCAACCTGAAGTGCGCATATTGCCAGAATTACCAGATTAGCCAGCAGGAAGTTGAGAAATATAACACCTGTTCAACGCAGGAATTAACGGATATCATGCTGCAGTTGCAGAAACGCGGATGCCACAACATAAACCTTGTTTCGCCAACCCATGTTATGCCACAGTTCGTGTCGGCATTGGCACTGGCAACAAAAAATGGATTAGATTTGCCGGTGGTATATAACAGCAATGGGTATGATAATGTTGATGTTTTAAATATGCTGGATGATGTTGTTGATATTTACCTGCCAGATTTAAAATACGCGAACGCGGATATTGCCACCGAATTATCAGGCGCGCCGGATTACCCGGATATCGCCATTGCGGCAATAGCGGAAATGTACAGGCAAAAAGGACCATTAATTTTAAATGATGATGGCATCGCCATAAGCGGGGTAATTGTTCGTCATCTAGTATTACCGGGTAATTTGGCCGATAGCAAAGAAATATTATCGCGGTTAGCAAATGCTGTCTCACCTAATATTACTGTGGCCATAATGTCGCAATATTACCCAACTCACCGGACAAATGATTTTAAACAATTTCCGCTGACGCGCACTATCACTGTTGATGAATACGACAGTGCCATAGACGCTTTTATATCCGCCGGGTTAAAAAATGGATGGACACAGGAGTTATCTGAATCACCGGAAAATTATCTGCCGGATTTTGAAAAAGAAAAACATCCATTTGAGTAATAAAATGCTAAAATACATAAAGTAAAAGGAGAACCAAATGAAAAGAATCCTGCCAATATGCATTGTAGCATTATTGATTGTTAATATAACCACATTTACACAAAACGAAAAGCCAAAAGCAGCACCACAAAAAGTTGATGGATATATATTTAAAAACAGCGATACCATGCTACTTACCGAACCCAACCTGTGCAATCTTGACTACAGATTATTATCGCTGGCACGTAATGAAATATATGCCCGACACGGTTATATTTTCAAAGATAAATCGCTGCAGGAATATTTCAGAAATAGAAAATGGTATTCGGGATTTGCAGTATATACCGGCAAATTATCTGAACTTGAAAAGAAAAATGTAGAATTAATAAAAAAGTTTGAAGGGTTTATAAAGAGAACTGAAACGGATAATAATTATACCAGAACCATACCCCAGCAATCTGATTTCGATTTAAATGGTGATGGTAATACTGACAAAATTAAATATCACCTTGATAAAAACGAATATGACTTCTCGATTACTATTAATGGCATTATCATCAAAGATAAGGGTGAATGTATGGCTAATTATATTAATATCGTCGATATTGATGAAAGCGATAATATTAAAGAGATAGCGGTTGAAGAATATGGCCCCAGTGATGATTATTTCACCCATTTTTATTATTATGACGGTTCAAAAATAATAAAAATGGGGGTATTGGGGGGATTAACAGGCACATACAAACATATAAATGGCAAAGGCTTGGTAACCAGCCGAACAAGATTTGATAGCCTTGCTACCTGGTTTCTGAAATATGAATACCTTCTGACGCCAACACATACCCTGCAACATATTGAAAAACCATATTATTACATAGTGAATAACGAAGAACCTGCAACTGTATTAAAATCGATCCATTTATATGCAGCGCAAAACAGTAAAAAAGTGGTAGCGAAATTATTACCCGGAGAAAAAGTAAAGTTTATAGGCGCAAATGATAAAGGGTGGTTTTTAGTGAAAACAACAAACGGGAAAACTGGTTGGTTTGCTACCTATAGTAAGAAATACCACTATTTTGTTAAGGAATCAGGGCTTGATACGCTATCAGTATTCAGTGGTTTATATTGCGCGGATTAAAGCCACCAACCACTGCCATCAATTCCACGGGCAATTGTCATTATTCGTTGCCATTTATCTGTATCTAATCGCGGACGGTTATTTTCTTCTATCGCAGTGATGAACTTTTCTGTTAATCCGGCAAATCCACCGCGAACAAGTGGGTCTGTTGGTCCTTTAAACAGTTCTTCGCCTTTTGGTGACCATATTAACAGTTGATTAGGTTGCATAAGACTGCCACGCAGGATATATGTTGACCCACTGGCATGCAAAGTAAGGTGTTCGCAGGTCATCGAGCCAAACTCTGCATAATTTAACAGACTGCTGGTATCATTTTTGTGTTTAAGCAACGCATTTGTGCTGACATTTGTCTGCATACCATTTTTTAACGGTTTAGATTCTGCTTCCCAACTGGCAATAGGTCCGGCAAACCATTCAGCCATATTTAAAAATTCTACAATAAATGGCAACATTGGCGTGCCTGCAATACGATATGTACGTCGCACATGGTCTTCCATTTTAGCCGCAAAATCTTCTTCCGTTTCATCCAGAGCGTGACGGCATTTTTGCAAAACCATCATCCGGGGTGGCATATTATCTGTAATTTCTTTGGCACGCATATACGTGGGAGCGTTAAATCTATTTTCTCCCAACATCAATACCTTTTTATTAAATCTTGCTTCATCAAATATCCGTGGTATTTCCAGATAATCAAGGGTCACAGGCATTTCGCACAGAACATGACATTTTTCTATGGCAGAAATTATTGAACTGCCCCTGTCTCCCGGATTCCCGAAGATTATAATTGCGTCCAACTCTTCATTTGCCAGCATGGAATCGATATCCGGATAACAATTGTACCCAACTTCACAATGCAGTTCTTCTGTGCCACAACATGCTACCACTTCGCATCTGCCGGATAACCGTAAAAGAGATGGTATATAAAATTTTCGCGCCATGACACCAAGACCGGCGCAACCTATTTTTATCAATTAATTTTCATCCTACTTTATTTCTGCGTCCATTATAACAAAAATTGCTTATTAGCGCATAAGTAACTTAGAAACAAATAGATAACAGTTGTTTTATATGAATACAAGTTTTGCAAAACTTCTTAAAATCATATAAAAAAGTTGACAATGAAATATTTAAGTTTTAATATGTATCAAATAAATAAAGGAGAATGATTATGTGGTTTTGCCCAAAATGTAAGATTTTAATTGAGGATAACTTTAACGCGTGTTGGCAATGCAATACCATTAAAGACAATGAGAGTGAAACAGAAGGTGAAAGCGAGGATAAACCAAAGACGACTACAACAACAAGACCAGTAACAAATGTTGAATTTTCACCTAAAAAAAATGATTTATTGTTGCCACGGGAAAGCACAGAAGATAAATATCCTGCTTTAAGTATTATCTCCGGTGTATACAACATTATGGCGTGGATAGCCGGAATAATAACAATTTTCGCCGCGTTCGCAGCATCGGCAAAAGCTGAAAATTATAATCAAAATGGCTTTTTAGCTTTTATAATTGTCGCTTTAATCGGTTCAATCGGAGTTATTACCCTGCGGGCATTATCAGAGGTAATATTGTTATTTATCGACATCGAGAAAAACACCAGGAAGAAATAAGGTTTGCAGTCGAGTAGAGAGCTCCATACTTTTGTTGCACCGATGGCTCTGATTACCGGAC
>CAZNLA010000367.1:0-5805 GCA_964573385.1 uncultured bacterium | reverse complement strand
ACAGTACAGTCAACATCTGAAGTTATTACAAAGATGGAATACCAAAATATTGTCCGCGAAGAAAAGGTACTTCCTGAGAAAATCAAAAAATTATCATATGCTTTAATGATAATCGGGTTAATTTTCATAGCTATTGCAATCACATTCCTTGTACGTACTTTATGGGTCGGTGCTAATTCGCAAGCTGTTGCTATCCTGCTACTTGCTTTTTACAGCATGATCGCCATTAAAATTA
The DNA here is from genome assembly GCA_964573385.1 of uncultured bacterium. Lineage (GTDB taxonomy): Bacteria > Armatimonadota > Hebobacteria > CAIYQO01 > CAIYQO01 > JBAXQQ01. The sequence goes on along the minus strand of CAZNLA010000367.1, from coordinate 5,570 downwards.
TAAATCAGGGAATTGGTATTATTTCTGTTGTAAATCTGGTACGGCAAAACTTTTTGACCCAGTCAATTGTGCTTATTTTACTCACGATTCTATTATCAGGCGCGGCATGGTATTTTACTGTGTATGTTATATCATTAAATGAAATGCAGGGAATAGATTTTAAGCCATGGACACCTAAAGAAAAACAGTTAGTTCCATATTGCCTGGGTTTAATTATAATAATTTGGGGAATCCTGACAGCATTATTAACTAAATTCCTTTCATCTGACGAAATACGTGATATTTTTGAAGCCGATAAAGAAATTACGTCCATTATCACTGATGACGAAAAACCATTTTTCACACGTTCACATAACGAGTAAATTAAATGCCAGAACTACCAGAAGTAGAGACCATCAGAAGACAAATAACTCCATTCATTATTGGTAAAACAGTAATAAATGTTATTACAGGCCGGCCACGGGCAATAAGAGAAAATAGCTCTTCTGAAGAGTTTATTGAAATGATAAAAGGTGCTGATATAATTGATTCAACACGTCGTGGTAAGGTTATAGTTTTAACTTTAAGCAACGGTAATTCAATTCTATTTAGACTAGGGATGAGTGGCAGAGTCTATCTGGCCACTCACGATTTACCAGTAATTCCACATACCCATGTCAGATTATTATTATCTGATAACAATGAATTAAGATTTGTTGACCCCAGAACTTTTGGCAGTGTTTCTGTGGTTGAAGGTACCGATGTATTAAATTTACCATCGTTAGAACATTATGGATGTGAACCATTAGACAAATCATTCACCCCGGCATTGCTAAAGGAAGTATTGCAAACATCGAAAGTTCCACTGCAGGGACTATTGATGAATCAGGCTAAAATTACCGGAATCGGCAAAATATATGCTGATGAAGTATGTTACCGTGCCAAATTGCACCCTTTGAAACCTGCTGATTCATTATCTGACAAAGAGATAAAACGGCTGCATAGCGCCATTACAGAGATTTTATCTGCGGCGATTGTTGCCCGTGGCACATCCAACCGCGATGCTTCGTATCGCGATGCTGACGGAAATCATGGTGAATATCAACACCAATTAAAAGTTTATCAAAAAGAAAATCACCCTTGCGACCAATGCGGTGAATTAATAATTTTCAAACCGTTTGCTGGCAGACGAATACATTATTGTCCAAAATGCCAAAAATAGTGTGGATCAGGAAATAGCATGAAAATTCCTCAGGAACTAATAACTGCGTTAAAAAATGGCAATCTTGAAATTATAGATTCTCATTTAAAAAATAATATAGAGATTTGCAATATACATGATGAAGACAACTTCAATATGACATTATTGCATGTAGCAGCATCCAGTGGTAATGTTGAATCAACTAAATTTCTTTTATCAATTCCAGAATTAGATATTAATGCTGTGCAAAAATTAGGTCGCACCGCATTACATATGTCTGCCATAAAAAATAATCAGCGTATCATGGAATTATTAATAAATAATGGCATAAATGTAATGATTACAGATACAGCAGACCAAAAAGCTTTGGATTTAACCAAAAATAAAATCGCCACAGAAATGCTGATACGTCCCACACTTGATTCCGACTCATTTTTTATTGACCAGTTATATCAGTTAAACTATCCATATTTACGCAGAAAATTTTTAGAATCAGAAAATAACAAAAAAATCAGATCCAATGATGGTAACAGTTTAATGCATCATGCGATTACTATCGGTAATTATGAATTAATAAATTTTCTAATTGATAATAATTGTAATATTACTGTCCCAAATAAAGCCGGTATAGCACCAATTCATCAGGCAATTACAAAAGGTGATATTAATGTCATTGAATTGTTATTGAATGATTCAACTGTTAATCAACCTGATAGCCAGAACTTAACGCCTATTCATTATTTTTTAGCTAATAATGATCCTAACTTTTTTGTAGAACCTAAACCACCGATATATATTACTGAACCTGAAGCTAATAATACTCAGCAATCTTCTTTTTTATTTGACTTCGATGATATAGAAAAATTGTCAGAGAAACCAGAAAGAAAACAAACTATTAAATCACAAGAGATTTATGGATTATTAATTAATAATAATGCAGATGTAAAACTTGTGGCGCGTGGCGGTATAACGTCATTGCATTTTGCCGTTGAAACTGGTGACTGTAAAATTATTAAAGATTTGATAAATCGTGGAGTAGATATAAATTATCAAACCAAAACAACCGGCACAACTGCACTACATTTAGCATATTGTTATAACAACCATGCAGCGGTAAATATATTACTGGAAAATGACGCAAAAACAACAATAACTGACCATTATGGAAGGACTTATAACGAACTATAGATTTATTGTTGCTTAAATATAACTTCTAACAATTCCTGAGTATTACCTGGTACAGGTGATTGCATCATTGCTTTTCTCATCATATTCAGACCATCTGCTCTGCTATATCCTAATTGTTGCAACACCAGCATAACTTCGGCTTCCAACTCAGCAATTTCTGAAGAATTGACAGATACTTTCCCGGGTATTTGTGATTCCGCATCCAATGCCATATATGCCGTCATCTTCCCCTGAAGCTTTGCCACAACCTCGCGCGCTTTTTGTTGACCAATACCGGGGAGTTGAGTTAAAAATCTGGTATCGCCGGCCTCAATAGCAGCTGCAATGCGGGATATCGGTTGCGCAATAGCTTTCACCGCGGTTCTTGGCCCTATACTGGCAACCTGAATAAATGACTCGAAAAAATCACGTTCAGCTTTATTGTTAAAACCAATCATTACAGGTGAAGCACGATTCTGATCTATTTGCAGATAATAATAGATAATCATTGATACTTCAGCACCTTCTACCGCATCCGGAATTTGCGCGAGAATGGCAGGGGCTATTAAAATCTCATAACCAATACCACCAGCAATAATTATCATTGATGAAGATAATCTTTCTAAAACAGTGCCTTTAATAAAGCTAATCATGAAGAAATGATACAGTTTTGCAGTAAATTAGTCTATATGGAAACAAACCTGCATCTTTTTTACTATTTATCTCTTTTTCTTGCCCGCGGATGCGTTGCCGCAAATACTTCGCGTAACATATCTGCCGCAACATGGGTATAGATCTCTGTAGTAGCTATAGAAGAATGCCCGAGCATTTCCTGAATTATTCTTAAATCGGCACCACGTTCCAACAAATGTGTGGCAAATGAATGACGTAAGGTATGAGGTGATATACTTTTAATTATCCCTGCTTTTTTAGCACATGATTTTATAATTAACCAGAATGCGGCACGGGTAAGATGTCCTTTTTCTTTGCCGGGAAATATATATGGATTTGTATCAGTTCGGTTGCTCATATACAAATTTATCCATTTAATAGCATGACTTCCAATAGGTACTATTCTTTCTTTATTCCCCTTCCCTATTACTCTGATATATCCAACATTCAAATGTAAATTATCACGCTTTAGTGATACTAATTCAGTTACTCGCAAACCTGTTGCGTATAACACCTCTAACATAGTTCTGTCACGCATTCCACGAATATCCGAAGTGTCTGGCGCATTTAACAACATCTCTACTTCGTCAAGATTTAATGTTGAAGGGATTTTTTTTACAGGATGTGGCAAAGTAACATTTGCGGTCGGGTCAATTTTAATTATTTGTTCTGCAACCATGAAACGATAAAATGTCCGTACTGCGGTTAATTTGCGACTGATTGTTGCTGTGGATAATTTTCTGTGGTTTAAATATGATAAATATTTGATAATTTCACTGTCAGTAATATTAGTGATAACAGTTATCTGACATTTATCAGATAAAAATAATGATAATTCGTATAAATCCCGTCTGTATGCGGATATTGAATTATTGGCTAAACCCCGTTCTAAAATTAAATAATCGAGAAAATTATCGATTTCTTTATTCATTAAACAGATTAACCTAATTCCTTTTTCGCGTTTTCTAATATCTCCGCGATTAGTGGTGCTTTACCGGCTAAATATGATTCTCTGTCATTAGGGAATTTTGTAGCAAGTTCCTGTTTCAAATTATCATATTTTACAGCAATTTCAGGATGCAGTAGTAAATAATCACGAAAGATAATCCACTGTTTCCAATGATAGCTTCCTTTTTCAACAACATGAACATGGTGGGTACGCGGATTTCCTAAGACAAAAAAATGTCTACCTGGCAAGCCGAAATCACCTAAATATTCAAAATCGATGGATTGCATTAATGGTATACAAACGTTTAAATCAGATTCAGAAGGAATCATAACCGCAATATCAATTACAGGTTTAGCAGACAGTCCCATAATGGACGTACTGCCAATATGTTGAATATCTAATGCTAACGCACCTAATGCGTCAGCAATTTTTTTTTCTTCTATTTTATACAATTCTTCCCATTTTTGGGAAAACGGCGATAATTTAACTGTACCTGGGGGTAGTCCAAGCATAATATTCACCTCGTATGCTATATAATATAGCATTTCAATTTAAATTTTGCAACTTATCGTTTGATAAGTAACTACATTAATGGCTACAAATCTCTATATTTAATAAATTTATGCCCATTCTATAATTCACTGTTTGCATTCAAGGCAAATCATGGGTATAATTATGTTGCCCGCATTACTGCGGAGACTACTTTATATAAATTGGTAAATTAAATGCGCACATCAACAATTTTAGTAATTTTCACTGTATTTTTAGTGGGTACTGTTTTTTTCTTGGCCCTTACTAAAAAAACAAATGCATCACATCCTTCAATGGTTCAGGTTGAAACATTTTTGAAAGCGATAATTGATAAAAATTCAGTTGCAGTTGAAGCCGCTTTAGATCCCAAATATGCTACAGTTACATGGGTAGGTGAAGGTGACACCAGAACATTAGTTTCCTTACACTTTAAAAGCTTTTCACCGTCAGGCGGTGGCGCGTTCACGACTATACCGGAAAGCAAATGGTCTAATTACGAACTGCGAAAATTGTTAATTGATACCTCGGCGGCTACGAATCCTGATATTGATGAGGAAGCAAAAACCGCTTCTGTTAAAATGACCGGTGGCGTAAAGATATTTTTAAGGCAAAACGACGGTGGGAAATGGATAATTTGTCATATTCAAAAGAAAGTCGAGGAAGATCAATAATTAATATCCCGGGTGAAGATGCTTTAATAGCAAAATTAGCCGGAATATTGCCTACTCCCCGACAAACAGCACTCACCATTGGTGATGATGCCGCCGCAATAGAGTTACCCGGCGGTAAATTTCTGTTGGTTACTACTGACGTTCTTATGGAAGGTGTTCATTTCAGACTTTGTTGGGGCGATATATTTGCCCTGGGTTGGAAAGCTTTAGAACAAAACTTATCTGATATCGCTGCAATGGGTGGAGTACCAACTCATGCTGTTGTTGGTTTAGCTATACCACCGGGATGGGAACAGGAAAATGCTTTTGAGTTGTATCAGGGAATCGCCGAATGCGCCAGATTAGCTGGTGTTGATGTAGTCGGTGGTGATACAATTACCTCTATCGGCCCTCTTACCAT
>CAZNLA010000366.1:0-5807 GCA_964573385.1 uncultured bacterium | reverse complement strand
CTCCATCATCACTAAACGCAACTACCCCGGCATTATGAAGATTTTCAATATCAACGACTTCGGCACCGTTTTGCAATAAAGTCACCGCAGATTTTTGCATTACTGAAACCGGTAATTTATTCATTCTTTCCTGAATGATTTTAAAATCTGTAACATTATCAATTGTTGGTCTGGTATTAGGTTCAGGGGTAACAAGAGTATAGCCACCTGCCGCCGCAGCACGTGCACCGGTAAAAATATCTTCTTTCTCTGTAAGTCCCGGATCACGAAAATGCACATGGATATCAACAAATCCCGGGAATGCGGATAAACCCTTGCCATTAATTAACTCTACGCTATTACATTCAGTGCCATTAAATACGGTAAAACCATTGTTATCTGCTTGCAGGGTAACAATTTCACCACAATATTCAACATCAGTAACAAGTAATTTATTCAATTTATATCCAGATTTTTTTCGCAATATGAACATTTTAATGAACCATCCGGCATTTTATAAATGCTATGTTTTGCCATCGGTTCTATTCTTGAAATACATCGCGGGTTGCCACAGATATCATTTGTGACAACGCCTATTACATCATCTTCTTGCTTATTCATTAAAGTCGGCACATTTACCAACCCCATTAACGCTGCTATCAACGCCATTCTTACTGGTACCCCATATGCTGCCTGGCGAAAATATGCTGCCCTTGGGTCATCATCAATCGCATAATCCAATTCATCAACACGTGGTAGCGGGTGTAAAATTATGGTGTCTTCACGGCAACTCTTCAAAGTATCTTTAGAAACAACATATGTTTTCTTTACGCTTTCAAACTCCAGTGGGTCAGCGAATCTTTCTTTCTGTATACGCGTTACATATAAAACATCACAATCATGCAAAGGTGCAGACTGCAGAGAACTATACGATACAAACTCAGCATTGTATGTTCTTATTAACTTGTCACATAATTCGACCGGCATTTCTAAACCGTGTGGTGCAACACAAATCATTTTTGCGCCAAAACGTGATAACCCCTGCGCTAACGAATGGACAGTTCTTCCATGTTTTAAATCACCGCATAAAGCAACTGTAACACCTTCCAGTGTTCCTTTTTCTTTGAAAATTGTATATAAATCCAACAGTGTTTGCGTAGGATGTTCGCGTGCGCCATCACCGGCGTTTATCACCGGAATAGTGCTATTTTCAGCAGATATCTTAGCTGCCCCTTCTGCCGGATGCCTTAAAACAATTAAGTCGGTATAATTTTCAATTATTCTCACTGTATCCGCTAACGTTTCACCTTTTGATGCTGACGATGCCATGGGGTCAGTCATATTGATTATTTGACCACCCAGGCGCAACATTGCGGTTTCAAAAGACATTCTGGTACGGGTACTTGGTTCATAAAATAATGCTGCCATCAAAGCATCGTTTGCTAACTTTAATCTTTTATGTAAATCAGAATTGAAAGAATTAGCGATTTCAAACAGTGTTAAAATCGAATCATTTGATAAATCGCGAATTGAAATTAAATCTTTTTTATTCATTATTAGTTCCCTCAACGATATCACGATATACCCACACACCATCCATGCTATCTAATTCTTTTAGTCTGACCATCACATGTTCGTTTTTAGAAGTAGGCAAATTCTTACCGACATAATCTGGTCTTATGGGTAATTCACGGTGTCCACGATCTATTAAAGTTGCCAGTTGGATAGAAGCAGGTCTGCCATGTTCTACTAAAGCATCCATCGCCGCGCGAACGGTACGCCCGGTGAATATTACCTCATCGGCTAATATTACCTTTTTATCAGTTAGTGACACAGGGATGCTGGTGATATGTCCGGTGTTTCTTTGTGATATCCCCGCGTCGTCTCGATGACTTGTTATATCTAACTCGCCAACCGGGATAACGGAGTTTTCAATGCGTGTAATTTCTTCCGCTAAACGATATGCCAATGGCACTCCGCGGGTGTGAATACCGACAATTATTAAATCTTGGGAACCACGATTTCTCTCTAAAATTTCATGGGCTATACGGGTTACTGCGCGACGAATATCCTGGGCGTCAAGTAAAGGGAGTGCATCTTCTATATTTGAAAAAAAACCTTCCCTTGTAATATCCCGGGAAGGTTTTATGTTGTTTTTATCAGTTGACATTATAGACACCCTTATCGGTCTCACAGGACCGTACTTAAAAGGTTTATTACGGCAAGATAATAGCAAAATTAAGCACCTGTGTAAATACCAAAGTGGCACATTTTTTAAAATAAAGATAAAATATTTAAAAGAGGTTGCCATGAATGTCCTGTTATTTGCTCAAACAATAGCCATTGCTGCAATAATGTTCTTAAATAATTCAAATTTTAATAATAAAATATCGTCTGATTCAATAAATAATGTTAAAAATCAGGAGAAACCATTATATTCTGTTGAATCAACTGATAATATCAACGTTTCGGCATCAGGTAAATTACTGACAGTAAATATTACGACAAAAACAGGTATTGGTAAAGCAAAAATAATAAAAAATATCGATTCTGATTGGCCGGAAAATATTACAATCATTTTAAATAGCAAATATATGGAATCTTTTACTTTTGAAATTGGTGATATTAGTTACCAACTATCATGCACCAGCAGCAATCAAATTATAGAGGAATTAATAATTATCGAAAACGGGATTAGGAAAGAGAAACCGATAGAAAATAACTCGGAAAAATGGGTAAGAATAACCAATAAAGAAAACTGTTTTGTCATAGTATTGCCTTCTGGTATCTGTAAAAATAAGAACAACAATTTTAAAATCACCTGGATTGATCAATACCGTTAGTATCTTATATTTAATTTTCTCCTTGCAAAATTGGTGCAAAAAAACATATAATATTCACGGAAACCAATAACCATGGGAGTTTAACAAGCTATGCCGCTTTATGAATACGCATGTACTAAATGCGGAAATCATTTTGATACTCGTCACAGTGCTGATGAAAAACCAGAAATCCCTTGCCCGCAATGCACGGGAGATACCCGCAAAGTATTTAATGTAAATGGGATTATTTTTAAAGGTTCCGGATGGTACGTTACCGATTCTGCCCCAAAAAGCAACACTGAATCAACAAATACCAGCAGCGATTAACAATTCTTTTAATAATGAATTATTGAAAGAATTGTTAACTTTCCTGCACAGTCTCAACATCTTTTCTTTTCCTGGCAGATAATACAGAAAAGAAAATTGCAATTATCAGAAATATTGGTGATAAATACCATTGCCATGTCCAAAAAGTAAGGCAATCCCCTATCCTTCTGACGGTTATTATCTCAATCACCTCGGCTAACTCTATCATGTTATCATTTGCTGCGGGACGTGTTATGGGTATAAATTCTCTTTCACCAATTAACTGCGGTAAAATATTTCCACCTATTGCTAAAGGATTCGGCAGATAACTGTTTTTCAGTTTTATATTATCTATCCTTTCAATTCCACCAACACGAAATTTTTCCAGAACTGTGCTTATTATGGATATTGCTTCTTCTGAATATCCTTTACCATCCTGAAAATCATCTTCTGTATCCATTTCCAATGTATCTGACGACTGGTTCATTAAATCCTGCGCGTCCAATAAATCTGGATACTTTTTAGTTAAGACTGGCATATTGCGCAACAACATATTTTGAGAATAATAAATACTGCTTCGTAATGCCAGAATGTTGGGCATTAAAACGCTGTTTTTATTTTTCTTTACTGATGCATCATTCTTGAAATTTTCAAACATCTTAAGTATTTCATCATAATCATCAGAAATAGCTTGTTGCTGATTAAGAACGTTTAATATTGAGTCAATTTCATGTAATTTCCAACGTTGGTTATTAGCTGTCCATATTTTCTCTACATTTTCTTTTGATTGTAAATCCGGTAGTGGGTCAATAGGGGTAATCGCGACAGATTTATCTGATATTCTATATCCTGCTATTCGTATGTCATCGCTATTTTTCCACACTCGAACCATGGCAATATTTTCGTTTGATTCCATGGTCGGACGTATTGACGCGGCTAGTATATCATCATCAGAATATGAATAATCATACGTCGATTCTATCTCTTCAATCATTGGCGCGGCAAGTGCCAGAATATCATTCCGGAAGTTTTTCTCCTCATTGTTATAGTTACTCTTGAAATTTAATGAGAGATAAACGACAGATGATATAAATAAAATGAATGAAAATATTGATAAAATTTTCCAAATATTTCTATTTTCTGCTTTCAAGTTGTTTCTGGATATGCTGGACATCTTTATCCCCCCGTCCTGACAAACAAATTACAATTATTTCATCTTTCTTCATTTTTGGTGCTAATTTAATAGCAAACGCCACCGCATGCGAACTTTCCAACGCGGGCATAACACCTTCGGTTTTTGACAATGTAGCAAACGCGTCAAGTACTTCATCATCAGTAACAGATACGTAAACGGCGCGATCAATACTTTTAAGCCAACTATGCTGCGGACCGACCCCCGGATAATCAAGACCAGCAGAAATTGAATGCGTTTCAATTATCTGGCCATTATCATCCTGTAATAAATAGCTATAACTGCCATGAAGCACACCAGGTTTCCCGGTAGATATTGTCGCTGAATGTTTTCCTGTTTCAATACCATATCCACCTGCTTCCACACCATATAACTTTACAGACTCATCGGCTATGAAATCAGTAAATGCGCCTATTGCGTTACTGCCACCACCTACACAGGCTACCACCGCATCAGGTAATTTGCCTTCCTGATTTATTATCTGTTCACGAATTTCTTTGCTTATTATATGCTGAAAATCACGGACAATTTCCGGGTATGGTGCCGGACCTGCAGCAGTGCCAAAGACATAATATGTTTCGTGTAAATTTGCCACCCAGTCGCGGAACGCTTCATTAATAGCATCTTTCAGGGTCTTGCTGCCACTTTTTACAGATACAACCTCTGTTCCTAATAATTGCATACGAAAAACATTTAAGGCCTGGCGTTCAACATCTTCAGCACCCATATATACTGTACATGGCATGCCAAAAAGCGCGGCAATAGTTGCGGTGGCAACTCCATGCTGTCCTGCCCCAGTTTCAGCTATCAGGCGCTTTTTACCCATTCGCCGGGCTAATAATACCTGCCCCATTACATTATTCAATTTATGCGACCCGGTGTGGCATAAATCTTCTCTTTTAAGATATATTTTTGCGCCACCAAGACGATCTGTTAAATTTTTGGCAAAATATAATAAAGTCGGTCTGCCGACATATTCGCGTAAATATTTTAAATATTCATTAATAAAAGCTGAATCATTTTTAGCTTCCAGGTATTCTTTCGCAAGTTCTTCTAAAGGTGTTTTCAGCGTTTCCGGCACATAACAACCGCCAAAATCGCCAAAATAACCACGTTCGTCTGGTAATAACATTTTATTTCCTCTTTAAATATATTGTCGAATTTCCCGCAAAGCAGCCATCAAAGGCTGGTTTGGCGTTAATAAACATGATGGTATGCCGGTGCTATTTGCAGAAATGCATAATTTGTCACTGCATTGCATTTCAACCGGAACATCTTTATCTGTAAATAGAAAAGCCGCATATTTATCCCATAAATTAGAACTTTTTTTGGCTGCGCAGGCATCAACAACTAATAATATCACCCGTGCCGCACGACCTTTTAAATATAACAAACCTTCTATTATTTCTGGTGACTGGTCAGCAGTAATAACTACCACGGTTGATCTGTTTGTTATAGATATTTCACCGCTTACTAATACTCTGGATAAAGGCACTTCGCCCTCATCA
>CAZNLA010000365.1:0-5808 GCA_964573385.1 uncultured bacterium | reverse complement strand
AAAATATTTCCCTGATTTGGTTTTAGAAAGTGTTGCAGACCTTATTTTGTCTTTGTGATTTGATAGATAATTTTTATCTCTATCACTACAATCAAATTTTACATCCTTTAACGCAGATGTCAACGTTAATCTTGAAGAGAGATAATTATTTTTCTTGCTAATTGCATCAACGGTGAAACGACAGGACTGTTTACTTGTGTGTTTTGATTTAAATTTCGGGAAACCATTTCCATTAAGGAAAAATCGTTTATATGCATCAATTAAGTCGATGAATGATTGTTTTAATACCTTGGTGTTATGTTCATTAAGGTAGGAATACTCTTCACTTTTCTTTAATTCTGCTGTTCTCTGCTCTACTAGCCTCTCTAACTCTTCCTGATATTCCTTATTTTTTCTTTCTAATTCTCGTTTCTGGTCAGATAATAACTTTATATTGGCAGCATTTGCTACAACTTTCAGAATAGCGGTTTTTGAAATTGGTTTAAAAAGATAATCATATGCTCCGGCACGCAATGATTCGGATGCTGTATCTACAGTCGGTTCACCCGTCATCATTACTACCTGTACATAAGGGTCAGATTGGCGTATTACACGCAATAAATCGACGCCACTTATACGTGGTAACACAATATCAGTAACGACTACATCAAATCTTCTATCCCTTAATATTTCCAATGCTTCATCAGCATCACCAACTATTTCAACATCGTGACCATCATTCTTTAAGAACTCTCTTAAAGTAATTCGTATACTTTTTTCGTCATCAACCACTAATATTTTAGCCATAATATAACCTCAATAAAATTTCCTTAAGTTATTGCTCAAGAATATGCCGTTCCGAATCGGCATCAATTGGAAAAGAGATAATAAATTTTGTGTATTCATCCATTTTACTATCTACCTGCATATCACCACCATATCCGCAAATAATGCTATAACATATCGCTAAACCCAGGCCACGTCTTTCTGTACGATCATGAGTTGTAAAAAATGGATCAAACATTCTGACTTTAATATAATCTGATACCCCAAACCCATAATCTTTAACAGTCAAAATGACATAATTATCAGATATTTGCGATTTTATTTCAACGCATTTTTGCGGGTCAGCGCCTGTAAACCTGTCATTTAGCGCATCTCTGGCGTTCGTAAGCATATTTAACATTAAATGCTGATATTGTTCAACATTTCCATAAACCTTTGGTAATTCATGATCAATCTCGACGTTTAGCTTAATTTTATCATGTCTGAAGGTGGTTTTTACTAATTGCTCAACGTTTGCCATTACATCAATTAAATCAGTAGGACCACGTTGACCGGAATCACGTTTACATAAACCTTGTAAAGAACCGATTATTGATGCAATTCGTTCACTTTCAGATATTATTTCACACGCGAACTCTTTAATGATGCTGTCATCATCAGATAAGTCTGCGATTAATTGAGCATAATTCATGATACCTGTCAGCGGATTATTAATTTCGTGACATATTCCGCCCGCCATCGTCCCCAGTGCCTCCATTTTTTGCTTTTCATGTAACCACACTACGGCGTCACGTTGTTCAACCTGATTTTTTTTATCTTCTGTAATATCTTCTAAAGTACTTAAAATATATAATGGGCTGCCTTCATTATTTTTAACAATTAATTTATGTGAATGAATAAATCTTTGTTCTCCATTTAAGTTTATAAATAACAACTCCGGAACATCTATCTCACCCTTCTGTATAACCTCTTCATCTGATGCTTTGAAAGATTCCGCTATTTCAATAGGAAATAAATCAAAGTCTGTTTTATCTATCATGTCAGCTGTTGAAATATGTGTGAATTGATGACACCAGTTATTACTGAATAAGATTTTTCTGGTATGAACATCTTTTACACATACCTGAATCGAAATATTCTCAATCACAGTTTTTAGTAATTTCCAACTTTCTTCTAACTTTTCTGCTGTAGAAGTACGCTCACTAATATCTTTAATTATAAAGACAACTATTTTTTTTTCATTATGCATTATGGAAATTATTTGCACTTCCACAGGTATATAATTAGTTTTTATGGATTTAATTAAAGTTTCAATTACACATTTTTTTGTATTAAATGAATTGTTTTTTATGGATGAAATTAATTTTAATATCAATTCTTTTTGTGACTCATGAAAAAAATCAATTATTTGCATACCTTGCATAGATCCAACATCATTATTTAATAACTTATCTGCTGAAGGATTATAAAATTGTATATGAAGAGCATCATCAATCATCATAATCGCATCATGACTTGCCGATATTATACTATTAAGCATCTTTTCACGTTCTAAATATTCTGTTTCCATCTTATTTTTTACTAATTTTTCATCGATATCATTAAGGATGTTTTCTACTTTTATTGGCAGAAAATCTATAAAACGCGTGTCTTTAATCAGGTATTCTGCTGCTCCCATTTTCATCATTTCAACAGCAATATTTTCGTCACCATGCCCGGTCATAATTAAAAATGGAATGCTGATATTTTTTGCTTTTAAATTACTTAAAAAATCATTTGCTGTAATATCTCGTAATGAATAATCAAGTAGCAGTAACTTAGGTGTTTCTATCGCAATTGACTTTAAGGCTTCCGAACCATTTGTGTAAGTTACAATTTCATAACCAGTTGACGATAAGGTACGAAGTATTAATGAAGTTAACATTTCATCATCTTCAATAATCATTATTTTTTGTCTGTTTTCAATGACCATTATTATAACCTGCCCTTTATATTTGTGGTATTTCTGTTACCTTTAAAAATAATCCTAACTGTTTTATAGCTTCAACGAATTTTTCATAATCAACAGGCTTAGTAATATAACTGTTACATCCTAAATCATGACATCGGGCAATTTCTTTAGGGTCATCAGTGGTTGTAATCATTGTAACCGGCATACGTCTGAATAAGTCAGACTGTTTCAATTCTGTTAGAACCGCGGTACCATCAACTTTAGGCATTCTGATATCTAATAAAAGTAAATATGCACGACCAGACTTATATTGCTGATCATTGTTTTTGTTAAAGAAGAAATTCAAAACTTCCTGACCATCATAAAATCTTATAAATTCATTCGATATTCCTGTCCGTTGCAAATTTTTCTTTATTAACGCGGCATGTCCATCATCATCTTCTGCTATCAATAAAATTACATCATTAGTCATTGTTGTCTCCATTTTCCTTAATTACTGGTAACGACACATAAAATTCACTGCCTTGACCTGGTGCGGAATGTAACCATATTTTACCATTTAATCGTTCAAGAATTGTTTTCACTATTGTTAATCCTAATCCATCGCCATCACTATCGCGCGGATTTAACCGATGGAATAGTTCAAATATCTTATCATGATATATTTCTGCTATTCCAATTCCATTATCAGATATCACATAGACTGACTCAAACTCGGTAGTATATCCTGATATTCTGATAATACCAGGCCTGGTATTATCAAGATATTTTAAGGCGTTTAATAATAAATTATTAAAAACCTGTGAAACCAGTGAATTATCACCGCTACACGGTGGAAGCGGCTCTGTTGTAATTTCTGCGTTTTTCTCTTTTATCAGATATTCTAAATTTGAAATAGCTTCAATTACTATATCGTTTACATTTACATTTGTTATAATGATCGGCATATTTCCGGTTCTGGATACTTTTAACAATCCAGCAAGTAATCTATCCATATGACTGGTGCTAACTTTGATATAATTCAATGACTCGCTTATATCTTCATCTATAATTTTAGAAATAGTATCATGATTGCCAGAACTTTTATCGGATATCAGTTCAATTATATTGGTTAATGAATATTCTAATTCACGACTAAAACCAAGAATATTAACCAAAGGTGATCTTAAATCATGCGACGCAACATATATTACCTGAGATAATTCTCTGTTTTTTCTTTCTAATTCTTCAACTAATTTTTTCCTTACAGATATATCAGTTATCGCTACAATAAAGTATGGTTCTTCATCTCTATTACTGCGCATAATAGTAACGGTAACACCTGCCCACACAAAGGTGCCATCTGGTTTTAGATACCTTTTATCAGTCGAAAAAGATGGGATTGTTCCTTTGAGTAAATTATGAACTAATTTGTTGCTACTTTCAATATCATCAGGGTGAGTTATTTGCTGAAATGACATTTGCATTAATTCATCACGAGTATGTCCAATAAAATCACAAAAATATTGGTTAACCCTTATGAATAATCCATCCAACCTTAGATGTGCTAACCCTATTTCAGCGAATTCAAATGTTGACTGAAACCTTGATTCCATTATATTCATTGCCTGGCGTATTTGTTCTTTATCTGTTACAGAGTCTAATTCTTTTAACAAATATTTACGTTCTTCCTTATTCCATAACAAAATAATAACACTTGCTGCGCAAATAATCATCGCAACGATAATGGATAATAGATAAATGGTAAAACGGGTTAAAGGCCTTTCAATGTCTACTACTTTTCTCTGACTTCTAATTACCCATTTCGATGTTTCAACTGCAGAATAAGCAAATATATATTTGTTATCATATTTATCATAGCAATAACCGGTGCTTTCTCCTTCAGTTAATGATACATTAAAATCAAAAAAATCTTTATTAAACCTATCTTTTTCATAATCTCTATTTGATGAAAAGAATATCTTCCCATTTTTATCTTCCAGCATATTATCACCAAATTGATTTTCTGTTGGCCATCTTGATAAATATGGATACAGAAAAACATCCGGATCAATTTGCAATAATAAAACTCCAACTACTGTTGAATTATCAGTATCCAATACAGGAACTATTCCTGATAAATCTAATAACTTACTCTGTGCGGATTTAGAGTAAAATATATCCCATTGTTTGGTATTAAATGAACTATTTACTTTTTCTGTTATTTCATTTTCAAATGTTAATTTTACTTGTTTTCCATTAACATCAAATATTTTTAAATATTTACTGATAATATAAATATCTTTAAAACCGTACAAATCCGCTACTGTCATTAACCATTCAGTTGATGCTTTACTTCCAGGTTTACCTTTCACCACATTTTTAATTAAATCAGTTACATTTCTATTTTTACATATAGCATATGAATCAGATTTTCTTTCGAATAACCATTGTGATATTTGATTTGCCTTAAGTCGTGATATTCCCATAAGGACCTGTGCTGATTCACGGCGATATTTATCCCGTTGGGAATTATAAACATAAAATGCTAACATTATCAGAGCAATACATAACACTGCAAATACAGCAATGTAGCCGAATCGCACTTTTCCGATAATATACTTTTCTTTTATGCTTGCCAATAAACACCTTACCTGTTTTATATTATAGCATATTCTTGTACTACATATCAAATTCTATTATTCAAAAAAAAGATATTTTATTAAAAAATCATTAATTTTAAAAGTCAAAGGATATTTATCTCTGATGGATAAATATATATAAACAATCATTAATTTTTATGTTAAAATAGAGTATATTCGATTTTCCGTAAAACGAAAATTACTGATATTGTTAAGTTAGAGGTAATAAAATGATAGTAGCAGGCATAATACCAGCAAGATACGCTTCGACAAGATTCCCGGGGAAGCCTTTAGCGATGCTTGGCGGACGTCCTATGATTCAGCATGTTTATGACAGAGCAGTAAGGTCATCTCTTCTAAATGAAGTTATTGTTGCAACAGATGATATACGAATTTTTGATGCTATTAAAGATTTTGGTGGTGAAGCAGTAATGACCAGTTCAGAGCATACGACAGATCGGAAGAGCACAC
>CAZNLA010000364.1:0-5832 GCA_964573385.1 uncultured bacterium | reverse complement strand
GGGTCGGACTTTCACCGACTAAAACCACCAAGTTTCTCTTGGCGCACGTTTTCAGATTTCACTTTAAAAGAAACAGTCCTGATTAAATGAAAGCACTTTCATATGTACTGATTTTACGTATTTTATATTTTTTTCTAAAAATTTCGCTAATATGATTGTGAAAGGGATATAATAAACTAAACTGAATGAAACTTCCGGTTTTCAGTTGCCGGGTTTTGCAAAAAATCAAACCTTAAAAATGGATATTTTAAAATGGAGAAAATATGATTAAAATTCAACACTTTGCTGAGACAATATCAAAATTGCCATCAGATGGATTTTTTTCGTTTCTGACTGAATTATTGGCGCAGGAATTTGATGCGAAAATAGTTCTAGTGTCAGAAGTTGTGTCACCTGAATCGCTTACAGCAAACACATTGTCCAATTATCACGATGGTAAAGAGATCGATAATGTGGTTTTTTCATTGGAGCATACTCCCTGTAACGATGTAATTTTATTTAATAAGCCGATAATAAGCAATGAAATAAATAAATTATACCCAAAGAACAAGACAATAATAAATAATGATATTGTCAGTTATGCCGGAGTGCCATTACTGGAAAGTCCGGAGAAACCTATCGGGTCGTTGTGTCTGTTGTGTAATAAACCGTTTGATGATATTGAATACGCGCTAACGTTAATTTATATTGCCAGTTTGCGCGCGTCCAGCGAATTAGTACGGGTGCGGGAAGCACGAAAATTTAAAACCACAAACAGACAATTAACAGAAATATTACTGAACGCCCCCAGTGATGGTGCGTATCTGATACATAAAGATGGCACCATATTGATGTTAAACGAGGCCGCGGCAGAAAAAATGCGTATGCCAATAGCGGAGTTGGTAGGTAAAAATATCTTTGAATTAACTGACCCGCAGATACGTGATGCCCGACGCGACCATATATTGCAGGTTGTACAGTCGAAACAACCTAAAACATTAACCGGATTTGTGAATGGAAATTTTCTGCGTAGCACCACATATCCGGTGGTGGATGAAGATGGGTCGGTTAATTTACTGAGTATCTTTATTCAGGATCTTACTGACCTTTACAAGATAGAAAACGCGTTAAAAGATAGTGAAGCCGTTAATAAAGCCATCATAGATTCCATTAATGGATTTATTTATATCTGCGATAAAGATTATTCTGTCCAATACGCTAATCCAAAATTAATTGATCATCTTGGTTCTTCACCCGTTGGCAAAAAATGTCATCAAACTATTTTTAATAATGCCGACAAATGCAAATGGTGTTATGAAAATATTGAGTTTGACATTGAAAAATCTAACTTTGAGATATACGATTCTGACCGTGACAAATGGTATTATATGATTTTTACTCCGAAGAAAAATCAGAATGGTACCATGTCGCACCAGACAATGATGCTGGATATTACGAGCAGAAAAGAAGTTGAGGAAGAATTAATACGGTTAAACGAGAAAATTCATCAGGATGCGCAGTCAAAAACCGAATTGCTTAAAGAAGTTAATCATCGCGTTAAAAATAATCTGGTAGCTATTTTAGGCTTGCTGGCAGTAGAACAACATTATATAAGCTTTAACGAAAAACAACAGGTACCTGACGTAGTTGAGACAATCGCGCAGCGAATTAACAGTATGCTGGAAACCCATAAAATGCTGTCGGACACGCAATGGGCACCACTTAAATTATCAGAATTAGGTGAAAGAATCATTAACAATAGCGCGTTTTCACACAGTGGCAAATTGATACCATATAACTGCAATGTTGAGGAATCTTGTATAAAAATATCACCGCGGCAGTCAACAAATATCGCGTTAATAATTAACGAATTAGTAACCAACAGTATGAAATATTTTAACAATTTTACGGATTGTATAAATATAAATATGAAATGTGAAATGATAGATAATTACATATCAATGGAATATTCGGATAATGGGCCAGGGTATCCTGAGATGATATTGGACAAAAAAAATTGGAATGTAGGTTTATCATTGATTGAAAAGTTAGTAAAGGGGACATTACGCGGTAAAATAGGTATTTCAAATGATAACGGTGCTAAAACGACCATATTAATCAAATGTGAAGAACCTGAAAGGACATGAAACAGAAATGAGTATTACACCCATACGAATAGTGATTGCCGATGATGATGCTTTAGTGGCATATATAACAGAACGTGAGTTAACGAAAATTAATATTGAAGTAGTCGGACGTGCTACAGATGGCAAACAAGTTATACAAATGGTAAAAGAATTAAAACCGGATGTAGTGTTGTTGGATTTAGTTATGCCGGAAATGACAGGTTTTCAGGCGGCAAGGATAATAATGGAAGAGTACCCTACCCCATTAATAGCTCTAACCGGTTATTCTGAACACGAGATTGCTGAGAAGGCTGCCGCATCCGGATTCGGAGCATTTTTAGTAAAACCATCACGTGCTCAGGACATTGACCGCGCCATCATTATTGCGTGTGCACGATTTAAAGATTTTATGGAATTAAAACGATTGAATACTGAACTTGCCGAAGCAATAAAAAATATTAAATTATTAAGCGGATTATTGCCGATATGTTCAAACTGTAAAAAAATCAGAGATAAAGACGGACATTGGCATGAAATTGAGACTTTTATAGTTACAAACTCAAATACTGAATTTACCCATGGTATATGTCCCTGTTGTTACAATAAGTTATATACCGATGATATTATGAAACGTGAATTGGGTATTGAAGATACAAATAAATAGGCAGATAATTTTGCACAACATTGCATATAATATCCTATTTTGTGGTAAAATGACTCAACACTTTACTTTAGCATGAATTGGAGGTAATTAAACAATGGAGAACAAAATTTCCGGGGTGAATCCGCCGGCGGCTGCTACCAGTATGATGGGCAGTTTGCACGGCGCCGTAAGTTCATGGGACTCATCTTATTCACTCAGCGACCTCTTCGGATATTCGGGACACGCATTTATCCTCAACATTGAACGCACATTGTGCCCAAGCGGACCAACAGCATGGGATTGGGGTGCGATTTTATTCCCACTGCGTCAGATAATTACACTCAAACGTATTTGCGCCACCTGTGATATGCGGGACGCAGACGAAGCACGGGAATTAATATGGCTACGCACGGTTGAATCGATAACGGCGAATCATCCAGTGATTTTATGGGACGCGATTTTACCAGAGTTCTATATAGTGTATGGTATTGACGAAGAAAAATGCGAATATTTTGTACATGGACCTTCCAGTGGACGGGTAAATGGCAAAATATCAATGAATGCCCCCGGGCGTCATTCCGGACGGGTATGGGCATTGTTCCCCGCCCCGCATGAACACCAGGATAAAGCTGCTGCCCGCAATCTGGCATTGCGCGGTGCCGTAAACTGGCATAAATGGCATAATGAAGCAGATGCGCAATGGGTATTCGGTGGTGACGCCTGGGATACATGGATTAACGCATTACAGGAAGAAGAAATGCCCCATGATGCCGGTGAATTATCGTATAACCATACCGTATACGCGGAATGCCGACGAAACGCCACCGACTTCTTAATCAACCAGGGGCCGGATTTTGCAGACGCGGCAAACGAATACAATAAAGTGGCAAACGCACTGGAAGAAATGTGCGTAGTATGGCCATTCCCTGCACCAGCACCAGAAAAAGCAGTGCGTAAAAATCTTGTTGAATTATTAAAATCAGCAAAAGACGCGGAGGACAAAGCGGTGAATTGCCTGAAAACAACATTGGATTTAAAAAAATAGAACTATCATGAAAAATAAGATTTTTATCGATAGTTGCTAAAATACACATTGCAATGTATTCTTATTACCGGCAGATATTAAAACTGCCGGTAATTCCACGATAGGAGCATATTCTATGAATGGCAAAATTAACAAAGATATTAATGTGAGGAAGGTAAGCGATAAAGTAGCCGTAGTAAATTTCTCCGGCGAAATGGATCTTTACTCAACCCCTGCGGCTAAAGAAAAGCTGACAGAATTAATGGATAGTGGTACTTTTAATATTGTCGTAAACATGAAACATACCATGTATATCGACAGTACCGCGTTGGGTATGCTGGTAGGCGCGTTCAAACGTGCCCGTGAAAATAACGGTGAGCTAAGATTAGTTTCACCATCTGACCGTGTACAAAAATTATTGGAACTGACGCGGTTGGTAAACGTGTTTTCTATTGATGAAACAGAAGATGCTGCGGTAGCTAAATTTAATGGTGAGGCGAAATAAATGAGCACATTTGAATTAAAAATACCTGCAGAACCAAAATATGTTATGGTTGCACGCATGATGGCATCGGCAGTGGCAGGAAGAGTCGG
Source organism: uncultured bacterium (assembly GCA_964573385.1). Taxonomy (GTDB): domain Bacteria; phylum Armatimonadota; class Hebobacteria; order CAIYQO01; family CAIYQO01; genus JBAXQQ01. Next base: position 1,466 of record CAZNLA010000364.1, on the reverse strand, counting down.
GTTCGATTTGGGCACAATTGATGACATTAAACAGGCTGTTGGTGAAGCATGCAATAACGCGATTCGCCATGGTTGCGGGTCATGTGGTAATGAATGCACCGATATTTTTATTAATATAACAATTACCGCGGATGCATTAGAAATAATTGTTCATGACCGTGGTGAAGGTTTCATTCCTTTAGAGTCATACAAAGAGATTAACATCTCTGATTATAACGATTTGCCGGAAAGTGGTATGGGTTTAATGATAATCCAGTCACTGATGGATGAAGTTGTTATATCCAGTTCTCCAACCGAAGGAACCAGTGTATGTATGAAGAAAATGTTAATGACATCGACAGTTTCGGGGAAAGAATAATGGATGAATTAACCCGTGAAGCCGATGCCGAAGTTGATGCCGAAGCCGAGGTAGAAGCGGAAGAAAAGATAGAAGAAATCGAAGAATTGCCGGTGGCAGTTATCGAAGGGGCAACCCGCGACGAATTAATATTCAATGATTACCTGCGAGAAACTGACCCGCGACGAAAAGCGGCACTGCGGGATAAATTAGTTGCCGCACATACTAATCTGGTAAGATTTTTAGTTAAAAAGTTTGCTAATCGCGGTGAATTAATTGATGACCTAATTTCAGTAGGCATAATCGGCTTAATTCACGCTATTGACCGTTTCGACCCAAGCCGCGGCATAAGATTCGCTACTTTTGCTACCCCCACTATTATTGGGGAAATTAAAAGACATTTTCGTGACAGAGGTTGGGCAATTAAAGTTCCGCGCAGATTGCAGGAAATTAATCTGGCATCAAACCGTGCAGTGGAAAACCTGACCCGCAAATTAAACCGTCCGCCAACCGCCCAGGAAGTTGCTGACCATATTGGGGTGTCACTTGAAGATACCCTGGAAGGCATGGAATTAGGGCACATGTATGAACTGATATCGTTGGATGGTGAATTAAATAACGACGATGATGACGGACACAGCAGATTGGAAGATTATATAGGACAGGAAGATAGCGCGTTTGAAGAATACATGAACAGAACGCACATCTCGGAAGCCATTAACCGCCTGTCACCACGGGAAAAACGTGTTATCTTAATGAGATTTTTTAATGGCAAATCGCAAACTGATGTGGCAAAAGAGATGAATATATCGCAAATGCACGTATCCAGATTACAACATAAAGCCCTGGGTAATCTAAAAAAAATGATGCGTGATGAGATGATGTAAAATATTTTTTTGTATTAAATGCGAATAGTGGCATTTGACTATTGCATGATGGTATATTTTTTTGTATACTTCTTCTGCGCTTGGAGAGATGGCCGAGCTAGGCTGAAGGCGCTCGCCTGCTAAGCGAGTAAGGGGTCAAAAGCTCCTTCCCGGGTTCGAATCCCGGTCTCTCCGCCAGTTTTTTGTATGTTATGCACCCGTAGCTCAGTGGATAGAGCGCTAGGTTGCGGACCTAGAGGTCG
>CAZNLA010000363.1:0-5849 GCA_964573385.1 uncultured bacterium | reverse complement strand
TGAAATGGTGAGCCAGAAGATATTTATGCAATGCTGGTGTGCCTGAATACGGTTCACCATTTGGAAGTGAATGAAATAGAATTTCCGGCAGTTCTATCATTTCACCTGATTGCAGGACCCGATGCAGGTTTTCATCTGATAATCCCAAATCAACCACCACATATGGTAATTCCCCGCCTTCAGTCACAGTGGAAACTTTAATAGTCCAGTTGCCGCATGGCAGAACATGAAACGCCAGACCTGAATTTGCCCCATATTTCCGCAAGGCTAAATATGGCGTGCTTTCCTCAGTTGTCCGACCCCAGGCATGCCGCAAGGTAATACCTGTATGCAATGACTGCCATGCTCCCTGGTTTTCATTACACCATTTGCTTGATTGGGCATAATATTCATACCTCCCAGATGGGAAGGATACCCGTGACAGGCATTGTGAAAGAACAATTTCCGATTCTCCCGCGTTTGTCAGGGTATCACGACGACTGACTACCCCGGTGTTTGGGCAGAGATGCCATGTCACAGTCAGGCAGGCAGTAGTATCACCTATTTTCCAATGACAAATTATGGAATCATCCAATTCAATCACATTATCAAATACCAGACTGCCGCCTTCATAACGACGTCCATCAATTTGTATTACAGCAATTCCCTGTGTCCGTGTCGGACCGGTATCACTGCCCATTCGTCCAATTAATTGACCGCATAAATTATGAAGCCAGAACTGGCCATCAGATTGCTGCCAGCAAGTTGACTGGTCTTTGCCCAATTTAATATTTTTAATTAATGACATTTTAATTATCCTTTTTCTACATTATAAAGAAATTTATTACAGGACTTTCGCTTAAGGTCACTTCGACAAGCTCAGTGACCGGTCGCTGAGCCTGTCGAAGCGACCATTTTCAAGCAGATTTTTCTTTCAAAGAGAAACTTCTTAAAGATTCAGTAATCGTCTGGCAAATATCCCGGCAATTGGGTTATCATCAACGCGGCCGGCCAGAGTCACCTGACATAGACGATATACACCTTTTCCGACACGTTGCTCTGCCGCAGCCATCACTGGTTCCCATTCTCCGCCTCCCCATCCGCCATTGCCGGATGTCAGGATAGGCGTCCAACCATTTGCCGAAAAGGTGCTGTTCAACAACGGGGTGATACAACTTTCACCGGAATTATACCACATTTTAAAATCATCCGGCTTAAAATCGGCAATTATTGAATGACCGGTATTTCGCGAGACGAAATGTCTTGACCCCATACCACAGGCATCAACATTTATTTTAGATTGCCCAATTTCATATATCCCAACCGGCAATTCCAGAAAAACAACTGTTGCGCCATTTTGTGCCGCTTTTTCAATTTCATCGCGCCGACGCGCGAATATTGTCATATCATCTATCAGGTAAAGACTACCGTACTTTACCCGTCGCAAACCGAGTTGCTGTGCAAGCTGATATGCTTTTCCATCCTTTTTCCCGATAATTACTGCTGTATTTGCCTTGCTTAACATTTTAATTTTCGGGAAAATATCAACATTTACCGATGTATCATGAAGTATCCTGCCATCCGGCAACGCGAGTGCCAATCGCAAAATTCCTGATGTGCGTTTTGATACGTCAGGTGCCATATATTCAAATAATCCCTGAAAACTGCTTTTGCATTTTTCTATATTTGCGATGGTTTGCTGTGCAAATATTACTTTCCCATTAATCTCAAATTGATATCTCAGCCTGGCGTCATTTGGGATATTCCGGGTATCGTTGCAAATCCAAAACTCAAATTGCATATCATCACCGGATTTATAAGCATGTCTATCTGTCCGGATATTTGCCATCAGCGGCGTCAGCGCTTCCCTATATTCAAAAAACGCTGGTTTTGGATGGCGTTCAACATCCATTATCGATTTCATCCATCCGGACGGCCATGCATCTATGAATAAATGGATAGCTATTGAGTTCAAATGACTGTCACGGCGAAACGCTTCGGTCATTATTCGCGTCGCCCATGCCTGATGTTGCTGGCTGGCGGATGCCCAGTCGGCAACATTATTCTGGGTATCAAAGAACATGTAATGGAACTTCCCGGTTTGCGCATCTTTAATTCTATTTGGTGACCATGTCAATTCTTCTTCTTTTGTTTTGGGCAGCCATTCCGCCGGGTAATATTTTCGCATAATATTCACCGGGTCAAGGCCTTCAGCACCGAACTCCCCGCAACCATACATCCAGTCAGGTTTTACGCGCTGCCAATAACCCTTATGCAGTTTTCCTATATCAACCCCATGTCCGTTGTACCAACAGCAGTAACAATGATTATCCGGCAGACCCGGTCCGGGTGGATCATAGTCACCATCCACAGCTTTTATTACCCGGTCAGGATTGGCCATTTTCACCACCTGGTCAGCAGCTTCAAAGAACTTTTCCAATTCAATCCGGGTGCATTGCCGGTGTTCCTTACTACCCCATGAATGAGGGAAAGGTTCATTTATATAACTAACCATTATGTTGCATGGATGGCTGCGTACCAGTCTTTCCATCTCTTCTGCCTGACGAACAGCTTCGCAGAATTGCTTTCTTGGTAAAAATCCAAAAAGCGGCAGGTCGGTCTGGGTCATTAATCCCAGTTTGTCGCACATTTCATATATTTCTGATTGTACTGGACGCTGTGTTAGGCGTAAAAAGTTCATATTACATATTTTAGCCAGCAGAATATCATCGCAAAGCTGGTCAAAATCACCTTTAATTACATCCTGTTGTTCAAAACCCATGGTATTTGCACCGCGCAATCGTATTTCTCTGTTGTTCAGGTGAAATCGGCCATAGGGTTTGTTTTCTGTTTCCATGGTGAATGACCGCATGCCAAATTGCCGTGTTAATGTGTCGCCATTATCAAGGGCAATCTGAATCTGGTAAAGCCAAGGCGTATCAAGCTCCCAGATACGTGGTTTGGGGATTGCAATTGAAAATCTGAAACAATTTATTTTTGGTCCTGCTTTTGTTAATGGTTTAATTACTTTTTCCCGACATATTTTAGCGGAAAAATTCTGCCCGAATACTGACACTTTAAACTCTACCGGTTGCTCTGTTATAGCGGTATTGTAAACTTCAACCCATACTTCAATAGCTTTTTCTGCTGTTAACGGACGGACAAATATATCGGCAATGTGTAATATAGGCCGTGCCTCAATGGAAACCGGCTGGTAGATACCCATTCCGGGCGGACAATGATGCCAACCCAGTTCAGCATCATCCCATCCCGGCCCGGTAGCGGCATATAACTTGTCACCATCAATGCTCATCCCCCATGACCCGTCTCCGGAAATAGGAACCGCGTCATTTTCCACTTTAACAACCAATGTATTTTCACCTTCGCGGGCAACTGAAGTGAAATCAAACTCAAATGGCGCAAAAAAACCTTCATGAGAACCTATGAACATGCCATTGATAAAGACATGTGCCTTATAATCAACCCCTTTGAAACAGGCGAACAATGCGCCTTTCTGCAGCATTTCCACAGTCAGATGAAATGTTGTACGATAATATGATACTGCCCGACCTACCGGTCCGCCATAATGTGGAATATGCACCTGCTGCCATTCACCGGACCCCTGTAAAGTTGCTATAAAATCCTGATTATCAGCGTCGGTTTCCATTCGCCAGTCAAACTCTTCTACTTCAACAATTATCCGTTCGGACTTTGTAGTCGGTGCAAAATTTTGCATAAACGGCCCAAAACGTTTTCTTTGCTTTACCAGCTCCACCTGCAGTTTTTCCGCCGTATCAATCTTCGGCAGCGGACGAAATGCGGCACTGGCATCAGACTCTTTTGCCGGCACTTCAATGTCTGACAACGCTGGCGGTTGCGGCTCAATTAGGTTAGCCTGGTCAGCAGTACGCTGCATTGCAATGCGCGCAAAAATGTCATCTTCTTTTTTATTATTCTTCAAAATATTTTCTCCAGTTATTTTACTAACAGTAGTTCACTGTCACGAATATCAGCAACTGTTTCATATCTCACTTTTCATACTAACAACTAATTTCAGACTTCACGTGCTGTTGATATCATAATATCAATAGCTTCCGGTTCTATATTGCTGAGTAATGGACTGCCAATACTGTGTATGAATGGATTGCCAACACCGGCTTGCCGGCGTTGTTCCAGCACGGAAGTAGCAATTTCCACCGGATCGTTGCGCAGCAGCAGTAGTTCCGAGTCCAGATTACCGAACAGGCAGCGCGCAGGACCAAACGCGGCACGCACCTTCGCAACGGTAATTTCTACTCCCTTGCGCGGTTGCTCGAAGGCGAAGGCATCCATCGGTATTGCGGCTTCCTGTGGCAGAATCGGCAGGATGTCTCCTTCATTCCAGAGGATGATGCGCAATCCGGCATCATGTGCGGCGGCAACGATGCTGCGCTGATACGGCAATGCGAAATCCTCGACCATGTCCGGGGAGAGGATATCGCAGGAGGCCCAGCCATCGGCGATGAAGCAAACCTCTGCGCCAGCTGCTTTCCACTCCTGCATACGCAGGCGATCTCCCGCCGCATAACGGTCGCATACATAGCGGAACAATTCCGGCTCGCAGAGCATGCATTCCATGGCACGCTCGAAACCAAAGGCATAGCAGGCACAGATGTAGGCAGGCGAGTGATGTGGTAAAACAAGAGCGTGGTCACCAACCTCGCAAATCAGCCGACTGAGGCCGTTCAGATAGGCTGCACCCCACCCGTCGAACTCCGGGATAAGCCGATCGGCATCCGCTATAGAGGATATGGCACCGACGGCATCGCACCCTTTGGCGCCACTGTTTATGTCATAAAGTGCCAGACTATCCTTAGAAAGTCCGTGTTGGTTGCCGTTGCCGTCCTCAATCACCCACTTCTCGCGATCCTCTGCAATTAATCGCGGCGATATGGCACTATTGCCGGCGCCGGAATACCAGATAAGGTCAGGCTGGTGTCGTTCCCACAGGGCAATATGAGCTTGATGCCAGGTCTCGTGATCGCCACAGGCGAGTTGCCATGGTTCAATCCCGGCGACTTTCCAAAGGTAGTCAAACTCCCAGGTAAACAAAGCGATCGGAGTTGGAATAATTGACTCGCCAGCTAAAGCGCGCAATGCACCGGATCGACCGGCGCGTAAATTATTATTTGTATGCATAATTCTCCTTGTGATATTTTGGAAATTCCCAATCCATTTCTTCCCAGGTTATCGGAATGAATGAAAATTTGACTTCACGTTCATGATTCCGTGCAACATTTTTAATATCCTTCATAAATACATTAAGTTGTGAAGGTGAAACTGCAGGATCTACATCCCATAACGCCAGATCATTTACACCACAAGTCAGCGCTCGGTCGATATCTGCAAGTAATTTTTCTTGTGGTAGATTTAATAAATCAACCGGGTTAATCATCCCTGAAAAAGCGATATCGCGTATTTCTGTATGAATGGCATTAATGTCCGAACGAATAGATCCCTGGAGACTGCGCAATCCAGGAATGGCTTTGACCGCGCGCGACGACCGGCGAATCTGATCCGTCAGTGAATAGCGCTCTTCCGAGGGAAACTGCTTACTGGCTTCAAACACCCGCTGCGCTCCCTCCCGCGCCATCTGATACGTCCGCAATTCCTTGAATGTCCGCGCTACCTGCATTCCATTCTCCCATTCACTATACACCGTTCACTATTCACCATTCACCACTCCCCCTCACCGGCTGCCAGTGCGCGTGCATGGCGGCGTGGCCTTTCTTCAGGGCGGTGATCGGCCGCGCGACCGAGCCGTCGGCATTCGCGACCCAGAGAGATCGGAAGAGCACACGTCTGAACTCCAGTCACATTCAGAAATCTCG
>CAZNLA010000362.1:0-5890 GCA_964573385.1 uncultured bacterium | reverse complement strand
AAACCATCTGATTTCTATGAAACAGGTACCGTCGCGGGAACTGAGGACAGTTCCCCTCCCGTACTTCTTATAGTTAAATTGTGCTAATATTCACCATTTCTAAATTTTGTTCCTTTATTGAAATAAATGTGTATAAAGGTGAGGACGTTGCCGTGGGCTATGGAATTAATATTAAAATAGAATCAACGAAAGATATGTAGAATATTATACAGTTCCCGCGACGGTATCATTTTTTATAATCAAAAAATCTATATTACAACCCCATACGCGCTTTTTCCTGCGCCATAATATGAATCGTAAACGTGTTGATATATCGTCGAGGATTTTTGTTCATATAGTTCCGGGGTATAAACTTGCGGTAAATTTGCGTCAAGCAGTTTCTCAATGGTAATTTTAACCGCTGCCCGGGCCTGTTGACGTTTGCGCCAGTCAAGTACCAATTTCTCCGCTTTTAATGTTGCCAATAACTCTTTCGCGGTGGTTTTTACTTTATCTTTTTCAGACCTGGTTAATTCTATATGCGGTTTTGTTAATAAATCAAATATTGCCAATTCTTCTTCAGTTAACTGTTCGCCTATGCCGCGTTGTTCTTCGGTGTTTAAACTTTGTATAAAACCTATCAGTCTTTTCAGCATCTCTTCAGCGTTAAGGCTGCCGGAATTGTATTCTTCTATCATTTCCTGAAATTTTTCCAGAAAATCCATTCTGGTTCGGTTAAGTTGAATCATTGCCATTAATTTTTGCGCAACTTGCCCTTTCAGCTTTTCTATTTCGGTACGTTTGCGGCCTGCTTTAAACTTTTCTGCCAGTTTATCAAAATCAACTTTGCTCAAATCTATCAGGCTATCGGCGCTCTGCTCGCGAATTACATAACCTTCGGCGGCTATTGATATATCCAGCAAATCTTCCACCTGCTGCATTATCTGCGATATATCTACCACCGGGGTTAACGCGCGAATTTTATCTGCTATTGTTTGGATTGGTGATATTTTTACAATAAATTCCTGTGACGTCGGGTCGGGAAGTACAGCCTGAAAAAGTCGCTTTAAATTATTTGCCAGGTCAAGATATCGGCGCTTGATATCTTCTGTTGCCACCAATGCCTCAACGGCATCATCCAGCAGATTTATCCGGTCAAATCCAACAGAATTCTGAATATTTAACAGGCTCACTCCATTACCGATGCAATATTCGTCTGTCTCTTTTAATAATTCATGCAGCACTTTTACCAGTGCGGCTTTGTCCTCAACCGGGTTATCTCCACCGCTGCCGGCGCCGTATATTGCCAACGCTTTTTCAAGATTGCGGAATACTCCGGCATAATCCACAATTAATCCGCTCACCTTGCCGGGGTAAACGCGGTTTGCCCGGGCAATCGTTTGCATCAGGGTATGGTTGCGCATAGGTTTATCAAGGTATAGCGTGGAACAACTGGGCACGTCAAAACCGGTAATCCACATGGCGCAAACGAATACTATTCTAAATGGGTCGTCATCTTTTTTAAATTTCTTCTCCAAGTCTTCATCTACCATGCGTTTGCGATGCGGCCCTATATCCAAGCCTTTCGCTTTCATATCGGCTATTTCATTTTGTCCCTGCGATACCACCACTGCCATATCTGTATCTATCATACGGGCAATCAACCTGCCCAACTCTACCCGGGCTTCATCTTTAGCTGTATTGCGTTCTTTCTGCAACCTGGCAATCTTTTTATCCCAATATTTTTTCACCCGGTCATACATTTTTATCGAAGTGGCTTTGTCGATGCATATCATCATCGCCTTGCCTTGAAAACCACGTCCGGTGAAATGTTCTACCATATCTTTTGCCACCGCGTCCAGGCGGTCATCCCTGGTGATAAGGTGGTATTCGCGGGCAAATTCGCGTTCCAGTTTCTTTTCCTGCGCTTCGTCCAGTTCTGCCGTTTCCAGCAGCGATGCCATATCTTCATTCAATTTATCGTTAATCAACTGCAATTCCGGTATGCGGTTTTCGTAATATAGCGGCACTGTCGCGCCATCGGCAACGGATTGTTTGAAGTCATATACGCTTATATAATCACCAAAAACTTTTCGGGTTTTTTCCTCGCCAACCATTAACGGGGTGCCGGTAAATGCTAAAAACGCGGCATTTGGCAATGCTGTGCGCATATTCAACGCCAGTGCGTCATATTGGCTGCGGTGGGCTTCGTCTGTAATTACAATTATGTCATCGCGTTCAGACAGTACCGGGTGGATTTCGCCATTATCAGTGCGAAATTTATGTATCAGGGTAAATACATAGCGGTGATCTTCACTTAACAATTGGCGCAGGTGCCTGCTGTTTTCCGCCTGGCAATGCCCCTCATTTATTATCCCGGCAGACAGAAAATGCCTGTAAATCTGTCCGTCCAACTCCTGGCGGTCGGTCACCACGACAAATGTCCAGTTTCCCGGCAATTTCCGCAGCACTTTCTGGGCAAAAAACATCATTGATATGCTTTTGCCGCTTCCCTGGGTATGCCAGAACACCCCGAGTTTTCCGTCCCGGTCTTTAATATCCAGCAATGCGTCAATCGCGTTGTTCACCCCCAGGTACTGGTGGTTCATCGCGGTCAGTTTTATCGTTTCGCCCGGTATCTCCTGGTACAGGATGAAATTCTCCACCAGATCTAATAATCGCGACGGTTCGCATACCCCGCGCAGCATTGTCTCCAGCGATATTTTCCCGGTTTCGGTCTCGCTGCCAATCTTTTTCCATTCGGCAAAATGTTCCCACCCGCCGGTTATGCTGCCGACCCGGCTTTGGCTGCCGTTGGACAGGATAATCAGGGCGTTGGGCCAGAAAAGCTGCGGAATGGTATCTTTATAGTCGCGCAGGTTGCCGGTGAATGCGGTTTCCAAACGGCGATGAACAGCCTTTAATTCTATGAATACCAGCGGCAACCCGTTAACAAACCCCACCAGGTCGGCGCGGCGTTTGTACATATCGCCGGTCACCCATAATTGCGAACAGATCAAAAAGTCGTTATTGTTGGCGGTTTCCCAGTCAATCACCTTGATTAGTTCCACGGTGCCGCTATCATCGTCCGGGTTGGGTATTTCTACGCGAATGCCGTTTTTCATCAACTGGTACATTTCGCGGTTGGCCGCCACCGCGCTCATCAGCGACCTGTCGCGTGTTAATTCATCAACCGCCTGATTGATGGCATATTCAGTCGCGTCGGCGTTAAGGCAGCGCAGGGCGGGTCGCAACCGGGCAGTGAGGATGGTATCCGCCATGGTATTTCGTCCCAGCGTGCTGGTACTATGGTCAAACTCGTGGTAAGCGTTGACCGTTTTCCACCCTAACTCTTCCATCAGGGTTATGGCAGGTTTTTCAACTAACGAATCTTCAGTGTAACCGGTTGGCGGGGTCATTAATTATCACCATTATCTATTTGACGCTCAAAAGATTGTCTTATTAATCCCATTATATAAGGCAACTCTTGTAGTGAAGAATATCCAATTTCTACATCACCATTTCCCCAACGTCCTACAGATGATACATCTTTACACAATCCTTGGGGATCATCAATATCTGCAAATGGCATATTTAATGATAATCTTAACCGTTTTGCTTGTGGCACAACATCAACAAAATTTGTTTCAGCTTTATAAGCTACATAGAGTTTAAGAAACTCTTCTCTGACGACTGGATCTATCGCCAAAATTTCTTTTCTCAATTCTTCAAATAATTCTTTTACAACACCACTAAGTAAGTTCGAGTGATCATTTATTGAATAGACAGATGTGGTATTTTCAATAGATTTATATGCATTAATAATATCATCTGATAAATTTGGTAATTCCCAAACATTTAATGCTATTTCACATAAACGTTTAGCACGGTCTTTAATAGTAACTTCATTCCATATATCAATTTGACCAAGTCCAATATTTAATTTTAAAGGACTTTCTTTAAATCCTCCAGGCATATCACGTTTATCTTTAAATGGTCGATCGCTATATTCCTGGTTATATCCAGTTAATGAAAGGTTACCTATGGTGTGTAACCATGTTTCATGAATGTTTTTCCAATCATCACCAAGATCGTCTTTCCATGCTTGAGATAAGTTTTCATTTTGTGGCAAAATATGTTCAATTGTATAATCATTCATATCAATCCGTTCTTTTCGTCCATGATTTTCTAAGCGTCTTAACCAGTAACTTCGTCGTGGAAAATTATACAAATCTCGTACCATTAATTCACGCTTAAACTCGTCATCATTTGGAAATCTTCTATATGAAGGAAGGGAAAGAAATTGTGCCTGTATGCTTTCCAGATAGCGATCTTTTTTTAGAAATTTTGCAAAAGTAGCAAAAGTTTTATTCAACGAATTAGTTGGTATGTTGCAAATTGCGCGTCGAAATACATATGATTCGATTAGCCGTACGCTTGCAAGTAAATCATCTTTTGATAAAGTATCATTTTTGTAATCGTGATATAACTCAAGTAAAAATGGGTAAGCGACATCAACCTTAAACTCACGTAAATCATGAAAAGCATTTTTCAAAGATGTTTCAGGTTCGTGATTTAATGCTATTGCACAAAAATATCCGGCAAAATTACGAATATCTTTAACTAATTCTTCTATCCCAACATTAGATAAGGTTGCATGCATTTTGAAAGATTCATAGACCTCATCCAAACGAGGAATATCACCAGTTTTAACTGTCAAATAATAACGCATAAATGCATCGAAATAATTACTATATGCTTCTTGCCCAAATTCTTTTTCCATAGGACGCCAGTATAATTCGTAAAGGCGTGTCTGAATGTCATGCTCTAAACCCATTAAAATATAATTTCGAATAAGGTCAGCCTGACTCAACTTCTTTCCGGTAGAATTCATACTTTCAAAAATCAACTGAGGATTATCTTCACCACGTTTAAGTTTGATATCCACCATCATAAGTTTTGCGATACCTTTACAAATTATATCTAATTTATTTATGTCACTTGCAATTAAATCTTTAAATAGTTTGAAATTTTCTGTGATTTGAAAAGAATATTCAGCAGGTTGTTCCTGATTGTCGATTATTGATATTAACGATTTTTTATCAGTTTGGGTAAGAATCATTTTGAACTTAAACTCACCACTTTCCAATGGATTTATAAGATAATAACCGCGCAATTTTTCTGCGGAAAATCCATCAATAGGCTCTGACTTTCCAACTGCATTAACCAGGGCTGCTATCAATAACATCAGGGTTGTTAACCGTTGTTGTCCATCTATAACAAGCATCGGTTCCCAACTGGTTATGTTAGAATCAGCGCGGTCGATATATACAATAGACCCAACAAAATGCACAGAAATACGGTCATCAGAACCTGTTCGCATTATATCATCCCATAATTGCCTGCATTCCCGTTCTGTCCACGAATATGTTCGTTGATAAATAGGGATGACAAATTGTGGTGATTTTTTAATAAAATCTAAAACTTTTGTTTCAGTAGCTTTCATTATTCATTCTCCAAAGGAACTTTGATATCCAACTCTGATACATCTATCTCGCCGGAGATTGGTTTTGGTAATAATACATCGCGAGTTTGGCGAAGTGTATCATTCTTAATTCGTAAATTTAATATTTCATAAAGGATAGGCTCTAATATTTCATTGATTAATCCTATTAATTCTGGTTTTGGGAAATAAAATTTAATTGATTTTATGTGTGTATCACTTAAATGAGCAACTGTAGTACCTGTGATAGTTGTATCAAAATATTGTATTGGTTTTTGAAGTGAGAGAAAGAGTAAATATTTGCCAATATGGTTTTTGGGACGAAATCGAGCTACTCGTTGCACAAGATAAGCTGTAGCTACTCACGCTTCACGCCTGTTTTTGCTCACTTGATTTGACCGCCCACGG
>CAZNLA010000361.1:0-5892 GCA_964573385.1 uncultured bacterium | reverse complement strand
ACGAGATTTCTGAATGTGACTGGAGTTCAGACGTGTGCTCTTCCGATCTTGCCCATGTATCCGGAGTACAGATAATGGCATCCACACCAGCATCAATAAACTGGTTAGCAACCTGGTCGGCCTGTTTTTCACCATCTATCAACACTGATGACCAAACCACATTCACCGAACGACCATCTGGCATCGTGACTTTCTTTGCCACTATTTCAGCGATGGTTTCAATGATATTTTGTGTGCGTTGGCGTGCGCTGGCATCAATGCGCGGGTCACAGGCTGCACATACACCAAATGTTACTGACGCAGGTTTTTGACCACGTCTAACGGGCAATAATTGAGATTGAGACATTTAGACCCCCTGAATTTACAGTTTTTTACCACTATTGTATGTTTTGATTTTATTTTATATTGGTAAATATGGTAAGATATCAATGGAGCATTTTTATGTACAATTTGCACATTCTGCATGACGGCGCATTGCCGGCAAACGAAAAACGTATACATACCGGCGAAATTGCTATTTTGCGGTGTGATTACTGGGCATTACAGGTCTGGTCGCACCGAAATTTAGCCGCGCCATTCTGGCGATTATACTGGAACCCATATGGTGGCGGACAAATAGAACATAACGGTGTAATTACCCCATTACAACCGGATAATATCGTTTTAATTTCACCAAACACACACTATACCACCAGTTTAATCGACGGTAATCACGATGACAACCTGCTGGTAGGGTGCCCGATAACTGATGAAAATGTGGAAGGTGTCAAACATTTTTTCATACACTTCATCGCCGGTCTCCCTTATGACTCGGTAAAATCCGGCATTTTTATTATACCTGCGAAATCGATATCTGAAATATTGGTAAAAATTATAAATGATATTGTTACGGATACAGTTGATATTGGATACTCCGCCAGTTTCAATTTAAAATCGCTGATTTATTATGCGTTGTCAACTGTACCGGATAAAATATGGCCGGTGCAGATAGCAGACGAAAGGGTGCGAAAAGTAGTTAAAAAAATAGATGAAAACTTTAAAAAAAGATTAACAAATGACGATTTCGCCACCGATACCAATCTTACCTGGAAGGCATTGGTGCGTCTGTTTAAAAAATATACCAATGAGACACCACAAGAATACCTGAAACGCCGCCGACTGGAACACGCGTCCATGTTATTACACCATACCGATATCAGCATAGAATCTGTTGCTGCTGAATGCGGTTTTTGTGACCGCCACCATTTCACCCGTATGTTTCAAAAACAATACAACATAGGCCCGGCATCATACCGAAAAAATAGAATGCCATAATGGATGCAAAATATATCCGGGACAGATTTGTTTGTTTTAAGAAATTTGCATTAACTATTATTTCTTCTCTTAACCACAGATTAACACAAAGGAAAGCGCAGAGGAACACAGAGTTTAATATACAAAAGCTGTGTTCCTCATTAAATTTTAGCAAAATTTTCTATTTAAAATCCGGCAGAAATCGATTTACCCCTTAATCCCTTTCCGAAGGAGCTGTGCTTTATACACATCTTTAATGATAGTGCCACTTTCAATAAAAATGCTGGTAAATGTGAGGGGAGCCGCATAGTATTCTACATATCTTTTCTTTAATTCCTTTATCTATTAATTCCATAGCCCACGGCAAAGCCGCTGGGATTTGATATCATTATAAACATTACGCTCTGTAAGAGCATTATTCCTAAAAAAAGAATTATGCTCTTACAGAGCGTTGAAATTTATTTGTAAACTTACCCAGCGTCGTTGCCATTACTCTTATACACATTTATGAAATTATTGTATAAACAATGGCTTTGACTCCGTTAGGAGTCGGATGTTTATAGAAAAAGTTTAAAAATAGATATTACGACCCCAGAGTGGGTCGGATGTAAGGTGCAGAAAACATCTATTTAAAAATAAAAGATTGTTGGAAATTATATGCGACCCACGCTGGGGTCGAAAATCTTATGATTGATTCTTTTCTATAAATATATGACTCTGGAGTCAAAATATATTTTCAATATATGTGTATAAGGGTAAGGGCGTCAGCCTGGGGTTACTCATTAAAATGCCTTTCCAAGGCATTAATTAATCTTAAATACTGAAAACTTATTCAATTTATTCGGGTCATGCCGATATTAACCAAATCCGTGCAAAAAAGTCAGGATTTTTATAAAGGTCACTTCGACAGTCTCAGTGACCTTAAGTTAAAGTCATATCATACCACTATCTCTGTGTAATATATTTTGCCGTCTTTTTGCCATTTTATATCATCATACTTTTTATCTGAGATAAAACTAACAACAACGCCGTCTGCCGGTGGGTATTCTGCTGTTATTTTCAAACTCAACGCTGACGGGTTATATTGCCAGCTAATATTTCCAAAATGCGATGGTGCATTGTTTATTCCAAAACCTTTGTCATCGGACATCCATGATTCCGGCACACCCGCGCCTATTATCAATGTGTCACCTTTTTCGTATAACATACAATCGCGCAATAACAGAAATAGCTCTGCGGCGGTCCAACCATGTGGGGTTACATATCGTATTCTGTCCCATCCGCGGGTGCGTTGCCACTGGTCAAAACTATTTTCATCGCAATTGCTTTCATGGTAAGTATATAATCCCGGTGCGGTATGTTCGGTTAAAAATGCTTCAATGCCTTGCCATACTTTGTCGCGTTCACCCAGTAATAACAGGTTGTGCAATTGTCCTGCCTCAAAATATGTCCACATTGGCTCGCGTTTATATATACCATCCGGGCATCGCTCTTTTTGCCAGAATTCTTCAAACTTTTTCTTAACTTCCGGCAGACAGGTATTGTTTTGCATTGCCCAACCCGATGGCCACAATGCGGAATTAATGTCGCGACCATTATTGCCGAATGTTTTTGGCATCTCTGCCATTAACGCGGTCAGTAATTCAATTGCTTCCTGTTTAAAACGCTGAATATTGCCATCATCATTCATTTTTTCTGCACATTCAACCATACGTTGGAACGCCAGATACGCAAAACCGTTAATCCAGAATGCCGGATAATGCCAATCCATACGTCCCTGTATCAAACCATCCTTTGCTGGTGCGCAAAATATATCAATCACTGGCGATGTAGCATAATCCGGCGCGACATATTCTGTAAACATTTTTATTGGCACCGTTGTTCTTCGCATTTTTATCAATAATTCTGCCTTTTCTAATAATCCCGGATAAATTTTCTGTAAATAATCATCATCACGCGTCAGTAAATAATGTTCTGTCAGCATCCATATAGCGTCGGCAGGGCCATCACCCTCGGACCCAAAGCCGCCAAAGGTTATTTTATCTTTAACACCCAGGCAGGCATCACCGGCAAAATCCTGAAAACCACCTTTATCCAGTGCCTGCACCACATACGCGCCATCCCGCAACCACCATATGGGGTAAGAAATCGGGCATATACGTGGGGCATCTGCTACCGTGAACATATATAAATGTGTTAATTGCGCATAGAACGCCTCAATAAAACGTTTGTCCGGGACATCTAAATTAATTAAATGTCCGGCATGCCATTTACCTGTAAAATCCTGTTCTATTTGCGCCAATGCAGGGAAGTTTGATAACGGTTTAAGCCATGTTAACAGGCGATGGTTGGCCTTCACCGGGCAAATAAACTCGTGTTTTTTTTCTTCACCGGCATGCAATTTCTGGCGATATTCAACCGCGCCACTTGCCCAGGTCGATTTATCTTCAACATTATCAATTGTCGGCAATTTACCCTGTTTTAAATATTCACCAATATCCTGCCCGGTTTCTGTATAACTGACAACGCCAATACCAGTTGGTTTTTGACCGAAATATAATAATGGGTAATGATTAATATCCAATGCGGTGCCATCGCCAGAAACCCCGATATGTGATACCGGACCACCTGCCGGGCCAAAAGAACGTATTACCAGATATAATGAGATATCAACAGCATCACCGAAAATATTGTTAACAGAAACTGTCAGGTAACTTTTTACATCGCTATTAACCAAATCACCGTCAGAAAAAAGACGGGAAGTAACCTGAATATCGCCGGCATACCATGACGAAACTACTACCGGCACTCCCGGTTCGGCAAACGACCATGAAATATCTGCTAAATTCATCTCTTCAGGGGTGAATAACCTGCCTTTTTGATGGTCAAACACCCATGCTGTTACCCCAAATGAACCAGGCCCGGGTGAAAAAGCATTTCCCGGTTCAACAACAGTCTTTAAACCTTCCAATGAACCCGGCACCCCGAGAATTATATGAGTATCACTCCTGTGCCATATCCAATCCGGATGTTTGTCCCGCATTTGTTCAATAGCAAGGTGTTGGTATAATGGAATATCGATACGCATATATTGTTGTTCCTTAATTGTCAAAAAAAGAATCTGACAGATTCATCTTATCTGTCAGATTTTAAATCATTTGTGGTTGTTATGACAACTTTAGCAATCAGTCGCAAAAGTCCAATATTATATAACTTCCAAAGCATCACGGTCTGGTAATTCGGTAAACGCGATATGTGGTTCTGTCTGATACCAGTATGCTACTGACGCGATATCATCCTGTAATGGCAGATACCGGCCTTCGCTGCGCCAACCTATCGCCTGCATTGTTACCTTTATATCTTCCTTAAATCGTATCGGATCCATAATGTGGAAACGGTATAAACCATGCCGATTGCCGACTTTGCTATCATTATTGCCCATTGGGTATCCCATAAACGGTGCCGAATAATTTGCGCCAAAACACCATGCTCCACCAAAATAATCTTCTGTACCGGTGCCGCAAATGGTCGGGAAATCGGTATCACCATCAATAAATGCCTTAAACTCGCCTTCACCCCACCATCCGGAATTATTCTGCTGCCATGCCATATAGGTACCAACATATTGTCCCTGACCCTTAACATCATCCAAAATAAGATAATCTTCGCCATATTGCAGAGGGTTACTCCGGCGGAATTGCGCGTGGAAATATGCTTCATCGTCAGCAATATCCGTCAGGGTGTAATTAACGGTGTAAAAGAAACCACCTATTTTTTCCGGCGCACGGTTTTCTATAGTAATTCGTGCGTTTTTTCTGAAAGGCATCGGGAAAAAACTGTTAAAACCACCGGATGGATTAACATTAATGGGTAATGATAAAACGTTTGCCCGAATACAGAAACCGTTGCAGAAAAAGTCACCCAGTGGTGATTCTACACTTGGTACAACTTCATCATCCCAATATATCCGCAATATTAAATTACGATAATGTTTTTTGTCTACCGTTATCCATATATGCTGTATACACCCAGGACCGCTGACATCCATGATGGTTGTGGTTGACTGTGGTAACAATTCTATGCAGGGACGTACTTTCCACCGTTGTCCCAAATCGCGGGCGCATGCGTTTGGACCATCCCATTTTTGACCAATACGGACAACTTCCGGTTGCGGTGCCTCTGTCAGGTCTGCCATGCCACCCCTGCCTTTTTCGCCGTAGACATTCTCCGCAGAAATCGACCGGGTTACCGCGTTAGAAAGCTTTGAAATATTCCCCAATCCTAATCCGGAACCATTAAACATTTTTCATACCCCTTTAAATTAATCTTGTTAAATCATACTTCAATTAATTATAAAAAGGAATGCAGCATCTTATGAAGAATTTGTCATATCATACGGTATTAACATGAAACAATTAAAACATTTTTTTACACCATGGGCTATAAATATTGCCGATTTGCAAATACACGCCATCGGTGTGCAGGAAACGATGCTGCCATGTATTGTAAACAGGCCAACCGGCACCGGCGATTTAATGTTTATGTTTTTTCACAGTCATCCCATAGGCCCTATTATTTCAAAAGTAATATTTTTACTAT
>CAZNLA010000360.1:0-5901 GCA_964573385.1 uncultured bacterium | reverse complement strand
GTCACTTCGACAGGCTCAGTGACCGGTCGCTGAGCCTGTCGAAGCGACCATTTTCAATAAGATTTATCTTAAAAAGCGAAAGTCCTGAAATATTTATTTCGCATCAGGACCGGCATTGAAATTGTTAATTATCATCTCTGGTGATAATGCTTTGTCATAAATTGCAGTAAGGTAATATGTTCCATAATAACTGCGTTGCCATGTTAAATCATTACCAATCGAAATAATGCCTGATTTTGCCCATTCCGCAGTACCCCAATTACCTGTTAACGACGCAACCTTTATGCCATTCCGGTAATAATATGTATTTACCCCATCCCAGGTAACAACAATATGTGTCAACCCTGTTCTGAATGTCCTCATCGTATCAAATGCGGAATCACCATAAAACTGATAGGCGCGATAATCAAACTGCGTTGGATGCACCTGCATACCCAGATATGACTGCTTGTGTCCAAAACTAAAATTAACCACGTCACCGGGTGCCTGCCAGGATAAAATGGCGCCTTTCCAATTATCACTGGTCTCTCGCGGTGGATTCATAGTATCAGTGTTCAACCAAAACTCAAATGTGCATTGTTTATTGGTAATAATTGTTGACAATTTATCAGTTAATTTAGGAGTTGATATTATACCCCCGTCAGATACATGAATACCACGTTTGGGCAACCATTCTGTCTTTCGTGGTACTATCACACGCATATCGGCGGCAGGTTCAATACCGCTTACATCCTTTATATCTCTGCCCGTTCCTTCATCAAATCGGTATAATATCCGCAGATTATCTTTTGACCGGACAATATTGGAATCACACGCCAGAAACGAAATATTTAAAGCACGTGATTTATTATCACCATCAGTTGCGGTTATCTGATACCAATAATATCCCGGTTTGGTAGGATTAATAATTGCTGAAGTGTCATTAAAAGTAATTGTGCCTGTATCACCATCCGGATGTTGTTTAGTTTCCGCAATAAATTTTAATGGTTTGTTTGCTACCGACCATGAGGTAGATAAATCCAATGTTAATTTATCAGTTATATTTATCCATTCAGGGATATCAGATTCTTCAATAAATATCTTTTGTTCCGGGGTTACATCTGTCTTGCCACTGTAAAACATTCTGGCACGCGCAATTGAAATTCCATTATTAAATGTCCAAATTGCAGGCACGCCACCATCTATTGGATTATTATCCAAATATGTCAGCATCACTGTGCCATCCAGCAAAAACTCTATCTTATTATCAGTCTTTCGCAATTCAATATGGAACCATTTGCGATGCGCGTCTTCATAACCGGGCATAATATTTAAGATAGACGCGACTTCAATACCATTTCTTAATAACACAATTCTTTGATTTGGATTACCATTTATGTCATCCGCGCCATATATCGCGGCGTATCCATTTCGCGGGTTAATACCATCGCCACAAATTGTAATGCCAATATTTTTATATCTTTCATAATATATTTCAGTCTCGCCGGGATATTCCATGGTAATTCCTATGAATGCTTCGAAATCCTGATTACCATAAAACTTCTTTTTATGCCAGATTGCAGCATCACCACGACTGGACCCACCTAAAAATGACCATTGCGGTGCACATGCCCAACGTACAGTGGATAACCATGTTCCCTCTGTAATCCAGTCTGTCGGAGATTCTGAAAAGGTATAATCCAAAATCTGTTTTCCTAAAGCAAGCATATTTTTAACAGATTTGTACCCCTTTGAGCCAATAAATGCCGGTCTGGTACCTACCGGTTCCGGCGCGTTTTCTGTTTCCAAAACAATTTCGCCATCTATTTCCAGCAGATATTTTTTACCTTCTTTTGCTAGTCGCAAATCGTATTCTTCATCCGGATTAAGTAAAGCAATATCCTTTTGTGCGAATATTTTATCATCCATGCATATTTTAACTATTGTGACAGATTTTTCATTTTTAGAAACTGCATTTTTACGTGTTAATTGTGCATATACACCTGTCTCAATTTGTATTCCATTTGACCCAATCGCCATTGTCAATGTCCCAGTATCCTGCAAGGAAGGTGTTAATTTAAGTGACACCCATTGGTCACCATAAACATTGTAACGGTAAATGCCACTATATGCCCCGGTTAATGGATATGTTATTGCCCATTCACGACTGCTGTCTGTCCATACACTCATTGCCCCGTCTTCGCTTAATTTATCAGAAATTCGTGCTGACGCGTGTTCAAGAATTATATCTGTTTTAACAGTATTGCCATACACAGAAATATCATCAAAAACAGCACCTTTTGTGCCTTCCGCGTATAATCCTATTCGGCCATGCCAATAAACAGGATTTGGAATTATTAACTTTTCACGACCATCAATTAAAAATTTAATCTTTTCAATGTTGCTGTTAATTGATAGTTTATACCATTGCCCGGGAATATATCCCTCATTCAAAGTGGATATTACCGTAGATTTCCCACCAGTTATCTGACATATTTCTAACTTGTTAAACTTTTCACCCATTCCACTGGCAGCAGACCATTTCATTAAATAACCGTCATTGGCATCATTCAAATTTACTGCCATGCCCATTATCCCGCCATCATGGCCACGCATTGCTGCCGAATAGTTGTAATTATCCCAGTTCAATTCGCCATTAACACACAATGCCGGTTTATCATCTTTGGCTTTGCCGACCCAAGCGAATGGGTTTTGTGCGTAACCGGGACTTAAATTTTTAGTGGAACTTTTATGTGGGTCTTCATCCCATGCAGACTGAAATCCCCAGTCACCAGTTACAGATTTCCACGAAGAAACTTCATCTGCGGAACGCATAAAATTATCTGAGAATATCACCGGTTCAATCTGTTGTACAGCAGAATCTGTGATAACTATCCCCGGATCCGGGACTATCCCTACTTCAGAACCACCTGGATTGACCACATTTTCCGCAATTATCTTATCATCATTAACAGTAATAATTATTTTGTCACTTCTGCGGGAAATTGTAAAAGCATATACCGTGGCTGATTTAAAAATATATTTTGTGTCATTAATGCGTTCCACATTTCCTTTTTTTACTTCATCTATTACAATTTTCTCATTAGCTATCCTGATACGGGTAAATGTGCCTTGTTCCAGCCAATTCAGATATAGATTTACAACATTGCCCGCGGTGGTTTGGGCGGTTCTGTTAAGTTTAAACTTAACATCATACAATTCATCCGCTTCATTATTTATTAATCCCGGAACACCTGCAAACAACAGCAAAGATGACATCAACATGATGCCGATAATTAATATCTTTCGCATTTTTTATTTCAATCTCTTTTATGGTTAATTAAATATTCCGGATACATATACGGAAGAAGTTTCTATATATTTATACACTTCATAAAGGTGTTTTGTTGCTATTAAGACCATATTATTTCATAACTAATACCCATTTTTTGACTTTACACTAAAAAATACGGTACTATTTCGCCATAATTATGTTTAATTCCACGAACTCTATCGGCGAATATATCGCTATAATATTAATTTCAGCATTTGCATTGATGCTTGTCACCAATATGCTTAATATGCGCATGACATCTCAGGGCGTTTCTAAAACACGAAAACGCGGTTTAATTGCTGAGGTATGGATAACATTTGCGATAATAATAACTGTGTTTTGCTACACCAGCAGAATAATACCACCACGAATTAGCCGTGATATATTTGCAGATTTAAACGTTTTTTCGACTTTACCAGCAGACAAATTAACCATTGTAATAATCGCTGTTGTTTTAGCTCTGGTGGCTTTTATACGATTAATATCAAATATCCGAAGGGTAGATAGCGGCGAACTTATTACACAGGAGATTGAGAATGACAACAGTATTGAAAAATAGAAATTTGGTTTCAATTGATGATTATACGCCTGAAGAAGCGAAATTAGTATTGGCTGCGGCAGCGGAAATTAAACTAAGACCATATCGGGTAGCCACAATTGCATCCGGTATGACGATGGCAATGATATTTGAAAAACCATCTTTGCGGACCCGCGTAACATTTGAAACCGGCATGACCCAGATGGATGGCCACGCTATATATTTACAACCGTCAGATATCGGAATAGGTAAAAGAGAAACAGCGAAGGATATTGCTTTAAACCTGTCACGTTGGGTAAACGTTATTATGGCACGGGTCTTTGAGCATAATACAGTTGAGGAATTGGCATATAACGCAACAATTCCGGTTATTAACGCGCTATCTGATTTCGAACATCCATGCCAGGCACTTGCCGATTTCCAAACTATAATAGAGAAAAAAGGTGACCCGAAAGGCTTAACCCTGGCCTATGTCGGTGATGGCAATAATGTAACCCACAGTTTAATGCTCCTTGCCGCAAAATTAGGCACAAATATTAACATAGGTTGTCCGTCAGGTTACGAACCAGACGAAAAAGTAATCGCCAGGACCCTTGCAATTTGTGAAGAAACAGGTGCTAAAGTTAAAATAACTACTGACCCGATTGAGGCTGTTACCTGCGCAGACGCGATTTATACCGATGTTTGGACCAGTATGGGACAGGAAGAAGAGACAGAAAAAAGAAGAAAAATCTTCCCACCATACCAGTTAAACAGCAGACTTTTAAAAGCCGCTAATCCCGGCGCGTTAGTAATGCACTGCATGCCCGCGCACCGTGGTGAAGAGATAACAGACGAAGTAATAGACGGACCACAATCAGTGGTATTCGATGAAGCCGAAAACAGACTCCATGCGCAAAAAGCAGTGATTGCGTTAGCATTGGGGTGGAAAATATAGGCTGGTTTAATATCTTGATTTTTAATCATCCCCCTTCACCATGTAAAAACGGAAAGGGGGATTTTTATTATTCAAGGAACTTCCATTTTTAATTTTTTGCATCTAAAACTTAACAATAACATCAATTAAAGCAAAGATCCTACTGAAAATTGCACAACCTATCTGAATTGTAGGGAATGCCGGGGACGGCATTCAGTAAATAGAAAGTTTATCTATCAAAAAGGAATGCCGGGGACGGCATTCCCTACAGAAAAAATAGATATTATCGGGTTTTGCAAAAGCCTTCCTAATTGTAAAATTGTAGCGTTACCTATTCAACGCAATATTAAACACATCATTTAATCCGCGTAATGGCTGACATGTGATATTTGATTTTAGTTTTGGTGGTTTGCCGGGTGGACAAATGCAGGTTTTAAATCCCAGTCTGCCGCATTCTATTATTCGTCTGTCCGCGTGAGAAACTGTGCGTAATTCCCCTGTTAAACCTACCTCACCAAAACATACCACGTTGGGATTTACCGGAATATCGCGAAATGAGGATGCCACCGCAAGGGCAACTGCCAGGTCCGCCGCCGGTTCGGAAATCTTCAGACCACCGGGAACATGTATGAAAACATCCTGATTGCTTATCTGCATCCCTATTCTTTTTTCTAAAACAGCGAGTATATGCGCTACACGTTTTATATCAATGCCATTAGCGTTTCGCCGGGGTGCGCCAAAAGGTGACGCGGAAGTAACCAAAGCCTGCACCTCTGCCAGTAACGCCCGGGAACCTTCCATAACCGCCACAACCGCCGAACCGGGAATACCTATTTGTCTCTCAGCCAGAAAAACTGCTGAAGGGTTTGCTACTTCTTCCATCCCCAACTCACCCATGGTGAAAATACCTAATTCATGGGTACTGCCAAATCTATTTTTTACGGCACGCAATATACGGTACGAAAAATCACGGTCACCTTCCAACTCCAGAACAACATCAACCATATGTTCCAAGACCCGTGGCCCAGCAATTTGCCCCTCTTTAGTTACATGGCCAACTATAATGATTGTCGATCCGGTATCTTTAGCGGTTTTAATTAAACGTAATGCCGCGTTTCTCACCTGACTGACAGA
>CAZNLA010000359.1:0-5904 GCA_964573385.1 uncultured bacterium | reverse complement strand
CCGGATTATTAACGGTAAATGGTAATAATGCTATTTTCGAAAGGTTAATAAGCAGTTGCTGACCCGGTGGTTTTTATAATGAAGGCACCTCTGCAAAGCTAAATGTAACAGCATCCGGTATTTTGCAGGGAAATGGTTTGCTGACATATCTTAACAAAACTGACAGTAAAGAAGCGCGTTATTTGAGTGTTGATATTAAAGGTGCGGTTTCACCCGGTATAACAACAGACGATATCGGAAAATTAGAATTAAATACGGCGCAATTATCATTAACCGGCACATTAAACATTGACATAGCGGATGCGAATAGGTACGATTCTCTGCAATTATCCGGTGAAGGTGACACGGGTAAATTAACCCTGAATGCTGGTAGTGTATGTAATATTTCACCGGTTAAAGATGTAGTATTGCACGGGACATACCGGGTAATAACAGCTAAATCTGTAACAGGAAAGTTTGATAAATTAACATTCAAGGGTACTAATGAAGTAAAATATAGCGTTAATTATTTACCCGATGGTGTCGAAGTGGTATTCCCGTAGGCAGAAGTAACTATTTCGTTTGATTTTATTTAACCACGAAATACACGAAAGGCACGAAAAAAGGTAAGGATATTAATCATGGTGGGACAGACACTTTCCTGGCTTCGCCACTCGGTGTCAGTCCCGGATTGACGTTCTTCCCCTCTCCAGCGGGGAGGGGATTGAGGGGTGGGGCTTTTGGGGAACAGCAATCTATAGCTATGAAAAATAGTTTGCAGTTTCTATTAAATTGAAATATATCATACATATCAGACATCATAATTTAGACATGATTAACAAGATTAACATGATTAATAAAATATATCCTGCCTATCCTGTTTATCCATGTTAATTTTTTATAATATATTATCTCGGAGTCAATAAATGGTTTTTTCATCGCATATTTTTATCTATTATTTTTTGCCCATCGCGTTAATACTATATTACGCGTTATGGAAAGCGCCGACGCGTTGGCGCAATTTATCGCTTATTTTGCTGGGTTATATCTTTTATGGTTGGGCTAATCCAAAGTTCATTTTTCTGATGTTTGGCACTACCTTCATTGACTGGCTCATCAGTTTAGTAGTAGCGTATAATTCATGGCATTTTTGGCGTGATTGGAAAGGCGAGGTTAAACCGTTGCCGAAGGGTGAACGAACGAAACTTCAGCGTCACGCTATAATAATATCTGTTGTTTCCAACCTGATTATGCTGGGATTCTTTAAATACTTTAACTTCTCAATGGATTCTTATAACGCTCTGGTTACTTCTCTTGGGATGGAATCCTGGCAATGGGACACCTATTTCCGTGTCATATTGCCACTGGGTATCAGTTTTTATACCTTCCAGTCGCTCAGTTATACCATTGATGTCTATCGCGGCGATGCTAAGGCGATGCGCAATTTTACCGACTTTTCCTGTTTCGTATCCATGTTCCCGCACCTGGTTGCCGGACCGATTCTTAAGTTCTCTTACCTTGCTGACCAGTTGGAAAACCGTATTCTCACCCTGGATAAGTTTGCCCGTGGTGTGGGGTTCTTTGCCTTGGGAATGGCAAAAAAAGTGCTGGTTGCCAATCCCTGTGGAAAAATAGCAGATATGTGCTTTAATGCTGGTTCGGTGCATACCGGCGATGCCTGGTTTGGCATTTTGGGTTATGCCGGGCAGATATATTTTGACTTCAGCGGTTATTCTGATATGGCAATTGGTTTGGGGCTTATGCTTGGGTTTGTATTTGCCCGCAACTTTGACCATCCATATCGTTCGCAATCCATTACCGAATTCTGGCGTCGCTGGCATATATCATTGTCAACATGGTTGCGCGAATATTTATATATTCCATTAGGCGGCAACCGGTTAGGCAAGGTGCGCACTTACATAAATCTTGCTTTGACTATGCTACTGGGTGGTTTATGGCATGGCGCGTCATGGAACTTTGTCATTTGGGGTGGCATTCACGGTGGCGCACTGGCGATAGAACGTGCTATTGGCAAGAAAAGCCCGTATGATTTCCTGCCGAAATTTGCCCGTGTTTTATTAACCTTCATTATAGTATTATTTGCGTGGGTATTCTTCCGGGCGGCGGATTTACACGCGACAATGCATTATCTCAGCAGTATGGTAGGGTTGGCAGGACATGTCCAGTCCGGCGCGGATTTGCTGTCAGGTATACTTTACAAGCCATATTATGTAATCAGCATGCTTGTCGCAGGTGTGTTAATCTGGGCAGTTCCCGATACCTGGGAATATACACAAAAACTTACCTGGCCAAAGATGCTTGCTATGGCAGTATTCCTCATTTCTCTGATTGCACTACGCACCCAGGAATATAACCCGTTCATATATTTCATATTTTAATATTACTGAAAACTAAAAACCGAAAACTGAAAACTAAAAATCAGGTAACATAAATGACAGACAATATAGAAAAAAACGAACAGTCACCAGAAAAAAAAGAAGAACAAGTTCACGTTTTTATTCCGCTGTATGAAAAAAACAGCCGGGAAGAAGAGGCTGAACTGGCGCTGAAACGAACCAAATTGACCCCGGCAATATCATGGACACTGGTGATCATGTTGATGCTGATTATATTCAGCGAACCGATTATACAAATTTCCCGTGAGTTAAGCCGGGGAGAAAAGCCGAAAGCATTTGAAGTGGTAAAATTGCTGCCATCATTTGAACGCTCTGATAAACACGGCTACAAAGGTTTCTGGCGGTATTGGGGCACACTGGCTACCGTTGGCGAGATTCAGGATTTTGAAAAAGGACTGGAAAAATCATCTGATATCGGACAAAGTTTGCTGCCCAACGCGCAGAATCTACTTACCGGAACATTCAAAGCTGGCAATGAACAGGCTTATGTCGGCGTTCCCGGGTGGCTGTTTTACCGTCCCGAGGTTGATTACTGCACCGGAAAAGGCTTTTTGAATATAGACAGCCTAAAATCCCGCAGCCGCAGCGGTGATTCTTCTACCGAAGAAGTTCAGCCTGATCCGCGGATAGCGATACTGGACTTGCGGGATAAACTGAAAGCGCGCGGAATCGAACTAATCGTCATGCCGGCACCTATTAAACCGATGATTCAGCCAGATAAATTGTCTGCCAGATACTCACCGGATGCGGATGCCGTGCAAAACCCGTCATATAAGCAATTTGTTGATGAAATGCGCGCTAAAGGCGTGCGGATATTAGATGTTACGGATGACTTAATAGCGCAAAAACGCGCAACTAAAAGACCGCAATACCTGGAAACGGACACCCACTGGACACCGGAAGCCATGGAACGCGCAGTGAGGTCATTGGTTAAATATATAGATAATGAAAAGTTATTAACGCGTGGTTGCATAATGGAAGGCGATAAATATGTTGAATATTATCAGAGAATGGGTATTACAAAAAGAAGAGCAATTCCCGGGTCTTTTGCCATTCCTTTCAAAGGTATGGATCTTAATAAAAGAAACGATCCGGTGAGTAATATGGGTGATATTGCGGAAATGTTGAAATTGCCCGCAAACCAGAAAATTTATAAGCCTCAGACAGTAGAAATTGATATTATAGAAAAATTAGTTTCCAATAAAGTCGACCATACACCAGGCAAATATTTGAATTCTGGTGAGATTCCCTATAAAGAAGAACCATGGCAACCTGACAAATCATCAGATGTTTTAGTCCTTGGTGACAGCTTTTTCAAAATATATTCATTGGAAGGAATGGGTTGGGGTAGTGGTGCTGGTTTTGTTGAACAGTTAAGTTATCAATTGCAGCATCCGTTGGATAAGATTGTCATCAACGCCGGCGGTTCATTTGCCACCCGCAAGGAATTGGATAACCGCATGAAACGCGGACAGGACCCACTGGCAGGCAAAAAACTGGTAATTTACGAGTTCGCCATGCGCGATTTGATGATGGGCGACTGGAAAGTTTACCCGATGGTGGATAAGAAGAAAAATGTTGTTGAGACTGTTGCTCCGGTTGTGCCAGTACCAGTACCGGTGCCAAATAATGGAAATCAAACGGTTGCACCCGAAAAGAATGTATTTGAGATAACAAAAATAGCGCCAGAGGCTTTTGAAGCGATAAATGGCAATACTGCATCGATAAGCTGTAAAGTGCCGGTTGATTGCAAGTTAAACTTGACTATTCGCGATGCCGCCAATAAAGATGTTCGCTGGTTGTCAAAGAAAAATGAAGCAAAAAAAGCAGGGACATTTACCGTCAAATGGGATGGTATGGATAAGAAAGGCAAGCCGGTAAAACCTGGAAAATATTCAGTTAATCTTGAACCTGTTAACGTTACTGCAAGGGTTATTTTTCCAGTAATAGGAGAAGTTACTATTAATGAACCTAAAACTGTAAAACCGCCAGTGTCACCTATTGTCGTTAATCCACCAATAGTATCAAAAGATTTAGTTGTTTCAGGTACTATCAAAGCGATATCAGTGTCACCAAAACCTGGCACTGTTGCTTATAAGGATTGCGTGATTGCCATTGATTTAGGCAGTGTTAAAGTTCAGTCCGGGACACTTGCTGATTCAGAGATTTTGGTATTTGTATGGGGTATGAAAGATAATAAATTAACCACTTCGTCGTCATACAGCGTCGGGCAGACCGTTACCTTTAAATTAACCGCCTGGGATAAGGTAGAAGGCAAGTTTGGCGGGTATAATAGAATAGAACTGAATGGCGATGATATAGACGCGTTGAACCTTTATTGGGGAGAAGGAAGATAAGATGAAAATTAATGTAATGCTGATAATTGCGTTGGCAATCTTAATGATAAATGGCAATGCCGCAGAAGTGAAGGTATCGGCGGATACTGCGAAAGCGTTTTTTGCTGATCTGGCGCAAAAGGGTGCGGATGCTGACAAGGCGAATCTTACCGTGGTGCGCGGCAAAGACAATTGGCTATTTATACCATCCGAGTTGAAAAGTCTGGGGGTAGGCGCGGAATTTTGGGGTGAGAATGCCGCAAAGGTAAGCCACATTACCACCCCGGATGCCCAGGATTCATTGGCAGCGATAGTCGATTTCAAAAAGCAGTGCGATAAAGCCGGAGTGGAATTGATACTGGTTCCGGTGCCGGGCAAGTCAATAATTTATCCGGAAATGATATCCGATACCGTGAAAAGCGTTGATGGCACTGTACCGCGACTGGATATCTATCACGAGAAGTTTTACGCGGTATTAAAAGAGAATGGCGTGAAGGTATTAGACCTGACCCCGACTTTCCTGCAGCATCGCAATGACACCACCGGTGGAATCTTCTGCCATACTGATACCCACTGGTCGCCACAGGCATGCGTGTTAGTTGCCAAAATGCTGGGAGACGACATTAAAACCCGACCATGGTACAAGGCAGTAACTAAGAAGAAATATGAAGCAGTCACCCGCGATACAGAAGTAACCGGCGACCTTGCCGGCATGCTGGCAGACCCAACCATCAGTAAAGAAAAGCTGAAAATAACTGTGGTTCAGGAACGCACCCCGGCAGGATTAACTCCCGTCGACACTTGCCGCGAAAGCCCGGTGGTTTTGCTGGGCGACAGCCATAACCTTATATTCCATGGTGGCGAAGATATGCTATGTACCGGCGCAGGCTTGGCAGATAACCTGGCAATGCAATTAAACTTCCCGGTAGACCTGGTAGCGGTACGTGGATCCGGCGCCACCCCTGCACGCAAAAACCTTGCCCGCCGCAAAGATAACATAGCAGGTAAAAAACTGATAATCTGGTGTTTCACCACCCGCGAATTTACCGAAGGACAGGGATGGTCAAAAGTTACTGTGGTGAAGTAAAGGCAGTTTTTTAGTTATTACCGAAGAAAACAGGCAAAAAAATGGTGCCCGGGGCGAGAGTCGAACTCGCACGGTATTACTACCG
>CAZNLA010000358.1:0-5912 GCA_964573385.1 uncultured bacterium | reverse complement strand
GTTATGGCAATCACCCTGTGAAACTGGCATTTCATAATACCATGTATTCATGGATCCCATATTTCAAAGAATCAACATCTTCATGGCATCCTGATAAATACGAATATATCAGGTATGACGAATCGTTGGATAGTTTCACATTTCATTGCGCGATGGCGGGAATGCTGTTTGTCACTATTGATATCCGACGGGATGATTATGATATTGAATTGGGTAAGAAGATGATTGCTATCTGGCGTCGGGCAGCAGAATTTTTATTGAATGGCGATTATTATCCGTTGACATCATTTAACCGGACAGATAAAGAATGGAATATTGTGCAGTTTGATATTCCGGAAATTGGCCAGGGGATAATTCAGGGGATACGCCATGTTTTCTGCCAGGAAGATAAGTATACGGTTAATTTATGTGGCATTGATGCAGGAAGTGAATACCTGTTCGAGAATATGGAGAGTGATGTAACCTTGCGGATATCCGGTAATGAACTGATTGATAACGGGTTCACTTTCTCGCTGCCGCCACGCAGTGGCGCTATGTGGTTTTATAAGAAATTTTAGGGGAAAATTAAATGCATAATTTGTTGAATGGAACCTGGCATATTGCCTGCGATATCGAGAATTGTGGGCAGGAAATGGGATGGACTGCGTCTATACCTGATGATACTAAAACTGTTCCGGTACCAGGAATAGTACAACAGGCATTCCCGAATCATCAGGGAGTATCCTGGTATTGGCGAAGATTTACCCAAAATATTTTGCCGACAGAAAATGAACGCGCTTTACTGCGATTTGGCGCGGTGGAATATCACGCCACCGTTTGGCTGAATGGTGTAGCAATCGGTGGTCACGAAGGGTCGGAAACTCCTTTTGAAATGGATGTCACCGATGTACTACAATCTGGTGAAAATTTGCTGGCGGTGCGGGTATTGAAACCGGGAGAAGAACCTATCGACGGATTTGCATTGGAAGAAATTCCGCACCGTAACCAATATGTAAACAGCAAATTCCAACCCGGTATGAGCATGAATATTGCGGGAATAATAGGTAAAGTTGAAATTTTAGTTGTTCCGGATGTGCGAATTGTTGATGTTTTTGCGCAACCGAATTGTAGCAACGGTGAGATTAATATCACCGTTACTGCAAAGAATGACAGCACTGAAAAGTTCACTGGTGATATAAAACTGACAGTTGGCGCTGCAAGTCCAACTGAAGGTGGACATATATTGCAACAGGTCAGTCAATTTGTTGAAATAAACAGTGGAATATCAACATTTGAAATTACGGTAAAAATTGATCAACCGCATCTCTGGAATTTGGATGATCCTTATCTTTATCGTATTACCGCACAACTGAATAATTGTGAGCTGTCGATTCGTTGCGGTTTTCGCGATTTTAGGGTAAAAGACGGCTTTTTCTATTTAAATGGCAAGAAGATATTTTTAAAATCTTCCCACACCGGCAATCATTTCCCGGTTGGTACTATTGTGCCATTTGACCCGGACCACATGCGTCGTGACCTACTGATGGCAAAAACTACCGGATTTAACTGTATTCGTTGGATAGCAGGTGTAGCACTTCCGGAGCAATTGGATTTTTGTGACGAAATCGGGTTAATGGTGTATGAAGAGAATTATGCATCATGGGCATTATATGATTGTCCGAATTTGGTAGAACGTTATGAACGAAGTTATAACGAGATGATACTTCGCGACCGTAATCACCCGAGTATCACCATCTGGGGGTTGATTAATGAAATGCCTGATGGTGCTACAACTCGTTGCTCTGTTGCTTACCTGCCGAAATTGCGAGAGTTGGACCCGACGCGATTGGTGTTGCAGCATAGCGGACGTTGGGATGGTAATCCCAAAATAGGTTCGGTAAGCAACCCGGGCAGTGGCGAATGGGAACCCGTTTGGGGGGTAGAGGGGCAGGACGCGCCGGAAGTGGATAAAACGTTGAATTGGGAACCGGGTGGTTACCTTGACCGGGCGGGTGACGCGCATTTTTACTCTGCCTTCCCAATGTCAAAAAAATATAAGCATCAGTTGCGTACCATTGGCGAGGGAACCAGACCGGTATTTCTTTCTGAATGCGGAATAGGCAGTATGTTTAACGCAATCGAAGAGTTACGCGGATTTGACCGATTAAATGTCCCGGATGATTTGTTTGACCGCAACTATATACGTGGTATGGCAGAGAAGTTTACTGCCAACTGGAAACTTTACAGCATGGATGACGTTTATCCATTCCCGGTAGATTTTTTCCGCGACAGTTATAAACGTCATTCAGAGCAAAGACGCCTGTTGTTTGATATGATACGGGCTAACCCGAAATATTGTGGCTATAACCTGACTGGTTTGCTGGACCATGCGTTGACCGGAGAGGGATTATGGTCATTTTGGCGGCGTTGGAAAAATGATATTGTTGAAGTTTTGGAAGATGGATGGTCTCCGTTGCGATGGTGTCTTTTCGTCTCTGAGATGCACGGATATGCGGGACAACCAATTGAGATTGAGGCAGTGTTGGCAAATGAAGGAGTGTTAAACCAGGGCAGTTATCCGGTAATATTCCGTATTTGGGGTGCAAATAGCGGTGTAGTATGGGAAAAATCTTCCCGGGTAAATGTACCTGATACCGGTGATTTTGCTTTGCCGGTGATAAAGGAAAAGGTAACACTGGATCTGCCAACAGGAGAATATATATTCTCTGCCGATATTGAAAATGGTGGTGCCCCAACCGGCGACCGCTTGAAATTCAA
Organism: uncultured bacterium; assembly: GCA_964573385.1. GTDB lineage: Bacteria > Armatimonadota > Hebobacteria > CAIYQO01 > CAIYQO01 > JBAXQQ01. Next base: position 3,155 of record CAZNLA010000358.1, on the reverse strand, counting down.
CATTACTAAATCATCTGATATTCCGCATGCTGAAGGAACGGTGTATTGTTGGGGATTAGATGAAAATATTCTCACATTTTTAACAAATCAAGGTTACACTTGTCTGCCATATATTTCTGATGTTACTGAAATTGAAAACAAGGTAATTCTGGTTGGAGATATTCCATACAGTGAAACAAATCAGGAATGTTGGAAATTACTTCGTAGAAAGATAGATGCAGGTGCTATCGCAGTAATTCTAAGTGCAAATCCGTTCAGAAAAGATGGTGCGACACCGGGTGAGACACCCTGGGAAGTATTGCCGGAAAATGCGGAATTGCCCTGGGGTGATTTATTGATTTCCCGTGGCATCCATGACTGGCTTTATCATCATGATTGTGTAGGAAAAAGGCATCCAATATTTAACGGGTTGCAAAGCGGTGGAATACTTGATTGGAATTATTGGGGTGCAGTTGTCGGTCATGCCTGGTTTGACATGCCGGATTCATCATGTGAAGTAGTTGCCGCAGGATTTGCCGTCGGATATTGTTGTGAAGGTGGTTTTAACAGTGGAGTATTAATCGGCAAACAGCAATGTGGAAAAGGTTCATTAATTTTCAATTCGTTACCGGTGCTAAATTTTATCGGCAAACATCCTGTAGCGGATAGATTGCTTATTAATATGGTTGAAGAAGTAATTAATTAAACAGGCTTTGCAAAACCCGATGTAACAGACACCTTCCTGGCTTCGCCACTCGGTGTCAGTCCCTGATTGACGACATTGAACTTCTTATTTTGGAAGGAGATTGAGGCTTTGGGGAAATGCAATCAGTAATTAGGGAAAAATAGATTTTGTACAGGCTTTTGCAAAACCCAATTATATCTATCTATTCTGTACGGAATGCCGTCCCCGGCATTCCTCTTTGAGATAGTAGCTCTCTATTAACGGAATGCCGGGGACGGCATTCCATACTATTCAGACAGGTTTTGCAAAAACTCTGTAATTTCCTGTAAATATTGATAATTATTTTAAAATTTGCACATAACACTGCATAATTTATAGTGTTATGTGGTAAAATTAAAAAAGAGGATATATTTTGACTATATACAATCATTTTTACGATATAGGCTGTTTAACAAGAGAAGATGTTTTAAAGTTGGCTAAAAATCATAAAAATGCCGACTCGATTATTTATACCCAAAAGAAAAACGGTAGCATCAAATCTGTTAAGCGGAATCTATATGTAACCATTAGCAAGGAAACGAAAACACCTGTTGCCACACCTTTTGAGATAGCATCAAAGATTACTGATGGCGCGTTTATAAGTCATCATTCTGCTTTTGAATATTATGGCATTGCAAACCAGTTTTATTTCGATATATATGTTTCTTCACCTAATCGATTTTATGATTTTGAGTTTGATGGAAAAAAATATGTATATGTGAGTACAAATGAAGATTTCGGTATTGTGACAGTAAAAAAGAACATTCGTGTTACAGATATAGAGCGTACCATTTTAGATAGCATAAAAGATTTTACTAAAATTGGCGGATTGGAAGAATTATTACGTTGTCTCTCTATGGTTGCTTTTATTGATGAAACGAAAATGCTTAATTATTTATATCTTTATGATAATCAATTTCTGTATCAAAAAACTGGATTTATTTTATCGCATCTGCAGGATAGTATGAAAATAAGTGATACTTTTTTCTCGATGTGCCATGCGAAAATTAATAAAAGTATTCGGTATTTATATGATGAAATTAAATACGAAAAATCGTATTTTTATTCTGATTGGCAATTGCTTGCACCCAAAAACCTTATGAGCTTAATAGACGAAGGTGGTGATATTATTGTTTAACTATACTAAATCAGAAATAGCTTTAAAATCAATGGAACTAAATTTTGTACGTGATACACTTGAAAAAGTATTGCGTCTTGCAGATATTCTTGAGTTTATAAATTTAAATCCTGTCACAAAGAACTGTTTGGCGTTAAAAGGTGGTACTGCGATAAATTTTGTAATTTTTAAATTACCTCGTTTGTCAGTAGATATAGATTTTGATTATTGTGCTGAAGAATCCCGTGATGAAATGTTACAAAAACGCGATAAAATAACTGAAGAGTTAAAAAAATATATGTTGTCACAGGGATATAATCTTTCATCAAAAAGTAAATATCGTCATAGTCTTGATTCTTATATATTTACTTATCAAAATTTTGGTGGGATGAATGACAATATCAAAATTGAAATTAATTATTCGTTGAGAAGTCATTTATTTGTTCCTATACACAGTGATATTAATCTCGAAAATCTTAATATCAACACAAATATATTATCACTAACAACGATAGAAATCTTTGCATCGAAGATTAATGCTTTATTAAGTCGCGCGGCAGCCAGGGATTTGTATGACATTTATAATATGTTGAAAAGTAACATATTTGATAAATGCGAATTAGAAATTCTTCGTAAATCGATGGTTTTTTATACTGCAATATCACAGGATGAAGCATGGCAGGAATATGATATTAAACATATTAATGCTATTTCTTTTCGTAAAATAAAGACAGAACTACTTCCAGTCATAACTAAAGGAGAGTTTGTTCCCCTTGATAGTATGAAAGAAGAAGTTATAAGTTTTATTTCACAGTTAATAATTATTTCAGATAATGAAAACAAATTCTTAAAATACTTTGCCAATAAGCAATATCTTCCGGAGTTACTATTTAATGATGGTGAAATAATTGAAAGAATAAGAAATCACCCCATGGTACAATGGAAAATGCAAAATAATTGAGTTCTTTGATAATAATCTGCAGAAGTTTAAAAATGGAGAAAATAATTGAATAATAATTTAGAAAACATTCTTTTCCCGCAACCGACCATTGGCGCTTATTGTGATGGTGTGCCGGTGTATTCGTTTGGATACACCCATATTTTGGGTCAGGGACCAGATTTGGTTGATAGTGCCAGTTTGCAGGTAGGAAATAGTGCGCCATTACAGAAAGTTCGGTTGAAGAAAAGTTCTGAAATCGGTTATAACTTGCTGGGTGGCACCACCCCGCGAATGCCGCGAACGCCGGAGAATGATTATTTGCCGGTGGAACCAATTCATCTGATAGATGGCGACCCTACAACTTGCTGGTGCAGTCGTACCATTCCACAGTCAAA
>CAZNLA010000357.1:0-5913 GCA_964573385.1 uncultured bacterium | reverse complement strand
CTGCTGACGCCGGATACCTTACCCGCCGTATGGTTGACGTTGCCCAGGATGTTATTGTACGCGGACATGATTGCGGAACCGTTAATGGTATCGAAGTCGGTGCTATTCGCGACAGGCATGAAGAGATTGAACCGTTAGACCGTAGAATTGAAGGCAGAATTGCAAATGAAGATATCTACGATCCATTTACCGGTAAATTAATTCTGCGCAGAAATCAGGAAATCAGCAACCGTTCTCTGCCGGCATGTACAACATCAAAATGTGATGGCGTATTAAAACGTGCATGGCAATGCCCGAATTGTGAAACCATAACGACAGAAGATGAATATAAAGAACTCGTTATGAGTTTAACATACGGCGAAAATAAAGAGAATGATCTGGATGACAGATTAGAAGACGGTATTAATCTTGATGATGAAGCCGCCGCGGCAACTTCTGCGGAACAAGCCGAATTAGAAGCCGAAGCAGCAGAGGAAAAAGAAGATTTAGCATTACGAATGGAAGCATCTATACCTAACGAACTGTGTCCGCATTGTCATACACAGGTTGTTGAAATAGCTGTTTGTGCTGATTGTAATACCCATTATCGTCGTGCTGATCTTGAATCACCATTAGCAACTATTCGCCGTATTGTTCGTGAAGTTGAAACCTTTAATGAAAGCGAACGCGATGCGCGAAATGATAAATATCTGATTGAAAAACCTGCTGCTGATCCATTTAACGGGAAGATTATTGTTCCGTTAGGTAAAAAAGCAACAGAACCGCAGAAACAACAGTTAGCAGAAATCAAACGCAAATTGCGAAGTATGGGTGGATTGGCAACTGCAAAAGTTCCTATCCGTTCATTGCTCACCTGCGATTTGCGCCAGGGTATTTGTGCTATGTGCTATGGTCGCGACCTTGCAACCGGCAGATTAGTTGAATCCGGTGAAGCAGTCGGTATCATTGCCGCACAGTCAATTGGCGAACCCGGTACACAGCTAACCATGCGTACTTTCCATACTGGTGGTGTTGCGGGTCAGTACCTGACTGGTGTTGCTAACGTTAAAGACCAACGGGTAAAAACATTACAACAGTTACATGATGACATTAACCGCGGCCGTGTAAACCTTGGCGTGGAAATGACAGAACGTGAAAAAGTTAAACAGATTCAGAAGATGGTTAAGGTTATGGAACAGCAAGTATCTGGTCTGTTGCGCGTTGTTGAATTGTTTGAAGCCAGAAAACCAAAAGGTCAGGCTATTATTACTGAGTATGATGGATTGATTGCAAAGATTGACGCCAGTGGTGGTGGTCGTACCGTGCATGTTCATGTTGAGTTCACTACTAATAATGAAGATGTCATCGGCAGATTGCTTGCAACTGATGTTAAAGACCTGCAGGACGACAAAGTCTTGTATGAAGCAGGCAAAGAGGTTACTCCTCCTGTTTTAGCCAAAATACGTCATGCTGGTATTGATAAAGTATATTCAATCGAAAAATACATGGTACCTCACCGTGGTAATCTGCGCGTTGACGAAGGCGATATTGTAAAGGCTGGTAACCCACTTACTGAAGGGCCACTGGAACCACAGGAATTGCTGAAGAAACGCGGACCGCGTGATGTACAGGAATATCTGGTACAGGAAATTCAGCGCGTTTATCGCAGCCAGGGTGTTGATATTAACGATAAGCACGTTGAAACAATCGTCAGGCAGATGCTGAGAAAACGAAAAATATCTGAACCAGGAGATGCGGATTTCCTGCCGGGTGATGTAGTTGATCGTTTTGCGTTTGAAGAAGAAAATACCAGAGTCCGTGAGAACGGTGGTATTGAAGCACAGGCAGAATGGCAGTTGTTGGGTATAACTGAGGCATCATTAGCCACAGACTCATTCCTGTCAGCAGCATCCTTCCAGAAAACAACACGGGTGCTTACCGATGCGGCAATTGAAGGCAAGATAGACCATCTGGTCGGCTTGAAAGAAAATGTTATCATCGGGCGTCTTATCCCTGCCGGTACCGGTATGGACAGATACAAAGCGTTACGGTTGTTGTCACCAGGCGGTGAAGTCGCACATTACGAAGAAGACGATTCCTTCGGTGATAATGACTTGATGGAAAGATTGTTAGAAGATACAGACCATGACCAGGATATAATGGCAGTTGAAGGCGAAGACATGGTTCAACTGATTGGCAATATGACAGGTATTGCAGACGATGAAGAAGACGCATTATCCGGTTTTAATATCGAGGAATACAACCTTGATGATAATACCGATATGTATGCGTCAGGTGATGATACAGCGATTTAATGTAAAGTATCATTGAAAGTTAAACGCCGGTAACTATTGTTATCGGCGTTTTTTATTTAAACATGTTATACAGGCTATTGTAAAACCTAATTATATCTATTTATTCTGTACGGAATGCCGTCCCCGGCATTCCTCTTTGAGATAGAAACTCTCTATTAACGGAATGCTGGGGACGGCATTCTCTACAATTCAGACAGGTTTTGAAATAACCTCTATAATTCCTGTATATCTCATTCCAATGGCAGGGAATGATACTATTAGCATTCCGTATTAAATGGTGTTTAAGATATTTATGAGATAGTTTATCTATCAATATCAGAACTTACAATGTTATTTTTGCATCACAAGAATGCATGCTTATTTCTCAATCTATCTATTCCATAATTTAAACACAAAAAAAGCCGGCAGTAATTAACTGCCGGCTTAATATTTGGCTAACTTTTAATTATTTAAAAGTTACTTGATACTGAAGACCGAATTTATTACATGTGGTTTTTTCGGTGCTCTTTTCAACTAAAATCTGACCACTAACTTTTGCAGTCGGAGCAACAAAATATGCTACGCCAAGGGTAGCAGCTTTGTAAATGCTTCCATTAGCATTCGCGTTCTGATCAGCAGCTTCTAAACGTGCATAAGGAGCAATGTCGCTATCTTTTGCGCGTCGTGAAACTGTAACATATCCGCCATATGCGCTTTCATTACTACCGGAATCTATTGAACCTTTTCCGCCCATTACTTCACTAATAATAGTGTAGTTTCCGATAACTTTGGAAAAATCAATGCCGGCGCGGTTCATTAACGCGTTTGCATCGCTTTTTCCAACATACAATGATGCACCTAATTCACCACCCGCGATTGGCTTGAATACGCGTACTAATACATTTTTGTTTGCATTAGCATCAGATGATTTTGTGTAAGGGGTGCCATTGAGGATTGCGCCTTGTAAACCGATTCCGTCTTTTGGAGTGTAGTTAACAAAGATACCACGGTCAAGTCCTGCATTTCCACCGAGGATTGTATTTTTTAACAATACACTACAAATTTTTGATCGTTCAAGGGTAATCAGACGACTGGCTGAGATTGGGTTTTCATAACCGAAAGGAATTGTTGATAAACCTGCACGATACTCAAGGTTCCCATCAATCATAAATGCGTAAGCATACTGAAGTTCCGGGGTATTGGTATTGTACTGGTTGCATGCTACTAAGAAAACGCCGGTTTTGTCGGTAGCAAAAACTTTAGATGCGACCAGAGCACGATTCAGGTTTAATTGTTTTCCAGTCGATCCGGGAGCAGACTCGTAACGGCCTTGTACATAACCTGAAGTTTCAACTTTCACAGGTGCTGCGTTTGCCATCAGAGAAACTGCGAGTAAACCACTGATTAACAGTGTGCGTAGTGGAGTTTTCATCCACAACCTCCTTACTGATTGATAATTCACCATTTTCTGGTGTTGGTAAATATTAACAAGAATTTAACAATTCTGCAATTATTTTTTGTATTTTTTAAAATTTTATTAAAATATTTTTTTTTGGGTATAATTGCAATATGCCAGTATATCAACCTAATGCCATTCTTGGTAATTCACGCAGCCTTATTACCCTTGGGTTATCAGGCGAAATTATGACTTTTTTTTATCCGCATATAGACTTTCCGCAAAATATTCAGGAAGGGATGCCGGCGGTTTATTTCGGCGAACCTGGTTTCGGCAGGTTCGCCTGGACTTATGATGATTGTTTTGAACGGAAACAATATTACGAGAATCAGTCAAATATACTGATAACAGAACTTCGTGATAGTAAAACCGGCCTAAAACTGTTGATAACGGATTTCATTACTCCTGGACATAATATCTACGCGCATAAATCCGATGATACTTTTGTCCGTAAATTTGAATTGATTAATGAAACTGATATGGTTATAACCGGGACATTAATGCAGTATCTCTTTTTTAGATTGGGTGAGACTCCACGTAAAAATTCTGCCAGATGTCTTAAAGATAAAAACGCCGTTGTTCAGTATTGGCGTGATATTTGCTTTGCCATGGGTGGTGATTGGCCGGATATGACACAAATCGGTAAATCCGAACGTGACAACAGTGCTAAAACAGATATGTATGATGGTTATTTGAACGGTCAACGCGAGGAGTTGGGGGATGTCGACACGGCATATGGTTGGCGATTTCATCTTAACCCGGGTGATAACTTAACCCGGGTGTTATATATTTGTGCAGCCCGGGATGAAATAGGTGCGCTAACCAGTCTTAATTTCGCAAATCATGCCGGGTATGAAAAATTACATCAGGATACAGCGGATTATTGGCGCCAATGGCTAAATCAGGGAGTACAGGTTAATATAGAACCTGATTTGAAGAATATTTACGAAAGGTCATTATTGGCGGTTAAGTTGCTGTTTGATGATGAATACGGTTCAGTGCTTGCCGCTCCCGAGTTTGACCCGCAGTTTGAACGTTGTGGCGGATACGGGTTTGTATGGCCACGTGATGCTGCTGAGGTAGCGTTGTCACTGGAAGAATCCGGTTATCCGGAATTAGTTGGCAAGTTTATGAAATGGGCAAAAAAGACTCAGCGTGAATGCGGGTATTGGGATCAAAGGTATTGGGCTAGTGGCCAGGTTGGACCGGGATGGTGTAGCTTTTTGGACTCTTTGCAAATTGACCAGATAGGTTCAGTTATTACCGCTTTGGGTGAACATGTAGATAATATAGATGATTTGAAACAAAAAAATATTGTTATAGATGAGTTTTGGGAAATGACAGAAAATGCACTGAGTTACCTTGTTTCTGCCATTGGAGATGACGGATTGCATACCCAGGCTTTTGATCTGTGGGAAAAATTTAAAGGTTCATTCAGCTATTCAAATGCCTCTATCTGGGCCGGTTTAATGGTGGGTGCAAAATGGGCAGGAATGCGAAATGAGATAATCCTGGCGGAGAAATGGACTGCTACCGCAACTAAAATTAAAGACGTAATACTTGAAAATTGTTGGAATGGTGAGTATTTCGCCCGTGGATATGACCAGAATGGTGAAATTGATTGGCAGATAGATTCATCAATGGTGGGGATATTCGATCCGTTTAAAATGATAGATATTGATAACCCTGAAGAGTTTAAAATGATTGAGAATATAATATATACCATCAGAACGAGATTAACCAAGTTTTTGCCCACCGGTGAGGCTATTATCCGACATGAATATGACGATTATGTTGATGGTTGCGCAGGGGGAGTTAATACCTTATGGATAGCCAGGGTTATGTTGCGACTGGCGATAAAATTAAAGAAATCAAATCATGAAAAAGCGGAACAATACCGTATAGACGCGGTGAAATATATGCGCACTGTTATATCCCGCGGTACTACAACCGGGTTATTGCCAGAATTAATCGGTGGCAGTCCTACAACACCATTATGGGCAGTTCCGCATGGTTGGGCAATGGCGAGTTACCTTACCTGTTGCAGATTGCTGGATGAGTTTGATAAAAAATAACAGGATTTTCCGGTTAAATAATAAGAAGGGGTAACACACACATTGTGGTTACCCCTTAATCTGTTATATTTAGTTGGTTAATGATGCAAACATAGAAAATTCTACCGGG
>CAZNLA010000356.1:0-5921 GCA_964573385.1 uncultured bacterium | reverse complement strand
AAGGTCACTTCGACAGGCTCAGTGACCGTGATTTCTACCGGTCACTGAGCTTGTCTATGTGACCACATCTCAAGACTAAAAATAAAAACTTGTCCAATTTATTTGGGTTAGGTACTACATAATGCAAGATAAAATATCAACACTTAATGCACCATCTAAGGAAGAACGATTGGCTGCCGCGCGTGAATTAAAAACGCAAATCGATAATGGCAATATCCGGTTATCTCCACCTTCTGACGAAGTAAACAATCATGTCCATACAATCTACTCTTTCAGCCCATATTCACCAACAGCGGCCGCCTGGGGGGCTATGCAGAGTGGTTTAAAAGCGGTGGGCATCATGGACCATGATTCTGTCAGTGGTATTGATGAAATGCTGCAGGCCGGTGCAATATTAGGAATAGCGACAACGGCGGGATGTGAAATACGGGTTTCAATGCGGGGAACAATGAAGGAAACAAAATCTACCAATTATCCCGGCGTTACAGGATTTTCATACATCGCTTTACACGGCATCCCGGCAAATGCCATTGATGCATGCAAAGAGTTCTTAAAACCTATGCAACAAGCCCGAAATTTACGCAACCAGAAAATGGTTGATCGCCTTAACCAGTTAATACAACCATTTGGATTAGCCGCGATTGATTTTGAAACTGAAGTATATAACCAATCAAAAGCCTGCGATGGTGGTTCTATAACAGAACGCCATATACTTGCCGCGCTTTCAAGAAAACTTACTAATACTTTTGGTAAAAGTAAGGAATTAGTCGATTTTTTAGTCAATCAACTAAAACAAAAAATACCCGCTAAAATCGAACAACAATTGGTTGATGCTGATAACCCACACCATTTATACGATTTATTAGGCGTATTGAAAGCGGAGTTCGCAGAATCATTTTTTATAACACCGGATGAAAGTGAATGTATACCAGTTAAGCAAGCAATAGATTTTGCGAACACAATTGGCGCGATCACTGCATATGCATATTTGGGTGATGTTACCGAATCACCAACCGGCGACAAAAAAGCCGAGAAATTTGAAGACGAGTATCTTGATGATTTAATAATTACTTTAAAAGATTTGGGATTTAAAGCCATTACATATATGCCACCACGTAACACCATACAGCAACTGCAACGCACTAAAAATCTATGTGATGAATACAATTTCATGCAAATATCCGGCGTTGATATTAACTCATCAAGGCAAACATTTAATTGTAAAGAGATACTTGATCCGCAATTTGAAAATTTAATTATAGCAACATGGGCATTAATTGGTCATGAAAAATTATCTACAGTTTCACCCGGGCATGGAATCTTTGGCCAGAAAGCAGTTACAGCTTATCCGGAATTAAAAGAGAGATTAATGGCATATTATAAGTTAGGTGTTTCATTACATTCGTCAGAACCATATAATATTCAAAATAATTTGCCGTTTTAATGTTGTTTTTGCTATACTTAATTTCACTTCATAGTGGGGAATATTAATGTCAATAGATTATAATCAACGACTATCAGATAAAGTAAAAACATTGCAACCATCGCCAATCCGTCGTTTCTTCGGTTTGGTAGAATCGATGCCGGATGCAATATCATTAAGTATTGGTGAACCCGATTTTGTAACCCCCTGGGGCATACGCGAGACCGGTATATTCTCGATTGAACGCGGACATACACATTACACATCAAACCTGGGAATGATAGAACTGCGTCGTGAAATTTCATCTTATCTAAACCGCCGATTTGGCGTAAATTATGACCCTAACACTGAAATACTTGTTACTGTTGGCGTTAGCGAAGCCCTTGACCTTGTTATGCGCGCTTTATTAAATGATAATGATACTGTCGTCGTTCCGCAACCGTCATATGTCGCTTATCCAGCAACTGTATTTATGGCCGGTGGCAGATCAGTACCGGTTGATACATTTGAAAATGATAACTTTCAATTAACTGCCGACCATCTGGAAAGTAAAGTTATTGAATCAAACGCAAAAGTTGCATTAATTGGGTATCCAAATAACCCGACCGGAGCTATTTTACCACCAGAAAGATTGGAAGAATTAGCAAAAATTATTATAAAACATGATATGATGGTAATTTCAGATGAGATTTATCTGGAATTAACGTATAGCGGAAAACCAGTATCATTTGCCAGTATGCCGGGGATGAAAGAAAGAACTATTCTGATGAATGGCTTCTCAAAAGCATTCGCAATGACAGGTTGGCGACTGGGATATGTATGTGGACCCGCCCCAATTATTGAAGCAATGAATAAGATACATGCTTATACCGCAATGTGCGCCAGTAGTATCGCACAGAAAGCCGCTATCGAAGCATTACGAAATGGTGAAACAGAAGTCGATAAAATGCGCGATGAATACAATCAACGAAGACATGTGGTATTAAGCAGATTGCGAAAAATGGGATTAAATTGTTTTGAACCAGAAGGCGCGTTTTATGCTTTCCCCAATATTAAATCAACAGGTTTAACTTCAATGGATTTTGCGGAACGTTTGTTAATGGAAGAAAAGGTTGCAGTGGTGCCGGGAAGTGGTTTTGGGGCCTGCGGTGAAGGATATATACGTTGCTGTTACGCCACTGCCATGCCACAATTGGAAGAAGCGTTAAACCGAATGGCAAAATTCGTCGCTAAATTGAAATAATATAGATATGTTCACATTTTCGATTTATTGTAAATTTGGTATTTAACAACGGTATTCAAAACAAGTTTCCTATACAACGCACTACGTTCATTATTGTCAGCAAAAATATCTTTAAAGGGAATGCTGAGTATAGCATTCCCTTTAAATCAACAACTAATCTAATCTAATTTTTCAATCTAAATTAATAACGCCTTCACGTATAGCGATTTTAACTAAGCCGGCAACATTATCTGCACCAAGTTTATCCATGATATTTTTACGGTGAGTATCAATGGTGCGCGGACTTAAGAATAGCTTTTCAGCAACCTCAATACTGGACATTCCTTCTGCTAACATTATCCATATCTCACGTTCTCTGGCACTTAATGTCATCACACCGAAATCAGCACGTTTTAACCGGCTAACATAATCACGCACTAACACGTCAGATATTGTCTGACTTAAATACATCTGGCCACTTAATACAATGCTGAGGGCTTTCATTAATTCTTCATAAGCAGATTCTTTTAATAAATAGCCAACTGCGCCTGCTAAAAGCATATCCTGTATAATCTGCTTTTCATTATGCATAGACAATGCAATAATTTTAACACCAGGCAATATTTTCATAATATTGCGGGTTGCAATAATTCCAGACATTTCATCTGACAATGATACATCCATTATTATAATGTCAGGTCTTAAGTTTTCAGCTAATTCCACTGCTTCAATACCATCGCCAGTTTCACCAATTATCTGGTAATCCGGATTATCAGATAATAACGATTTTAAACCTTGTCGAACTATTCTATGGTCTTCAACTATTAATATTTTTACCATTTTGCTCCCCTTGTTTAATATTGCATGGTATGGCCAACGACACTATTGTACCAAACATTTCATTTTTTGCGATAATCATGGTGCCACCGATATACTTTAATCTTTCTCTGATACCAAATAGTCCAAAACCATTACTGCCAATTTCCTCATATTGTTTATCTGTTATGCCAATTCCATCATCTGAAACATCAATTTTAATAGATTCATCATCATATGAAATATCAATAACTACACTTTTCGCATGCGCGTGTTTAACAACATTGTATAGCAATTCACGCGTGGTAACAAATGCTATTATGCGAATAGGTACTGATATATCAATCTTCTCATTTGGAATGTTAACCACAACATTTAACCCATGTCTTTTTTCAAATATTGTTCCTAACCATTGTATGCCTGCTTCAATCCCCAATTCGCGAACCACAGGTGGACTTAAATCTACTGACAATGTGCGCGCCCAATTAATAGAATCCTGCAAGATAGTTCTTATTTCCTCAATTTTCTTAACGGCGTTATCCGGCATATCTGTTGCATCTTTAACTGTACCCAACATTAACCTTGCCGCAATCATGGATTGTCCAATTTCATCATGCAGATCTATTGCTATTCGTCCGCGTTCGCGATCTTCTGCCAGCATAAGTTCAAAAGTCAGTGCCCGCAATTGCTTGCGAACATTATCAGATTCCCACTCTATTTTTCGTCTTTCTGTTATATCATTAACCACTATTTGAATAGCCGGATTATTTCGATAAGAAAAAGGCATAACAATCTCATCCAAATAACGGATGCTACCATATAGTTCTTTAACTACCTCATGACTATTCAATTTCTCCTCTGCATTAATCCGTGATTCATCCAAATATTCCTGTGGTATTATAATATCAGTATCTATTCGAAAAATATCATCCATATCGTCTATTCCAATTAATTTTCTACCTGCGGTATTGGCGAAAACAAATTGATTATTCTGAATAATAAAGATTGCCGCAGGTAATGATTCAATTAACTGTTGATAATGTTTTTCATTGTTTAATATATCAATATTCCGATTCAACTCAGTTCTGCTATTTTCTAAACTCATTAACATGAAATTAATATCTTTGGATAAGATATCTAATTCGTCATGATTTTTACTAATGACAACAGGCAGTCTGTCAGAAATGTTGCCGGAATCCGCAATTTTACGAAGATGATCCCCTACCACGGATAATCTGTTAATGACCAAAATATCTAATATATAGATAACAATAAACGCAACAATAATAGTAAATAAAATAACGACTGAGTTAATAAACAAAACATTTTTTCGTCCCTGTTTATATAATTGCCTATCAGTATACGCGCTAACAATAAATGATTTGTTATTATCTATATCATAAAATAATTTATAACCGGTTATTTTATCATCAGTTCGTTCCAGTTTGATATTATCTCTTAAAATATCATTGATTCTTTCATGCGCGAAATCACAATTTATTGATGCAGTTTTTGCTTTTACATTAACAGGAAAAAAACAAATATTTTTAAAGCCACTTTCATTCATTAATTCAGATAATACTTTATCCTGCAAGAATCTACACATGATTAAGGTGCCATTTACTGGTCCGGAATAATCATTGTGGATTATAGGTTGAGATACTATTAGCAAAGGACCATATTCGGTCGCAATTATTCCTGAATGATTTGAGAATAACTTTTTATGAACCAATAATTTCTTCTGCCTGAATATCTCTTTTTCAGCATTTATAGGAATGACTATCTTCTTATCAATAACAATTGGAAGGATTTTTTTATATACAATTTTTCCATTGTTATCACAATAAAATATTATGTCTATGCGTATATTTTGAATAGATTCAGTTTCTAAGTTACTTTTAATATAAACAGGAGATTTAGTGGTAATGAAATTATATGTTTCATCCCAGGCGGCCCAGTCGTTTAGGGTTGTTAGCATACTATTAATATCAGATTTAATGACAGACGGTATCTGATTTATTCTGCCATTCATATAATCCGTTTCTATATCCAATACATTTCTGGTTATCAGATAATCAGAAATAATACTGATTATTACAATCAGTATTAGCATTATTGTTAAAATTCCGGATAATGTTTTTACCCGCAGCGAAGATTTCATCTTTTAAATAAGCAAAACAGACCTATTAAAAATAAGCCGAGACATCCTTTTTTATTACTATGTTGTATTGGGTCAACATGGGTCGCGTTGCATTCCTGACAAAATCCACCATTAATAGGTATAACATGACCGGATGATAATTTTTCCCATTTGGTAACTCGCAGGGTAATTGTATCTTTTTTAACAGGTCTTTTACATTTATCACAAATAGAATATGCGTGGTCAGGACATAAAGGGTTATTATCCGCGTCAAATGGACGGGATGAACCAAATTCCTGCAGATTACCTATAGGTAAACC
>CAZNLA010000355.1:0-5925 GCA_964573385.1 uncultured bacterium | reverse complement strand
TCTGCCGGCATTATCCGCAACTGACCATTCGCCATCAGTAGTAATCATTGCCAATGCCTGACGTGTCCAGTCAAAACGTCTGTATATTTCTATCGCGCCATTACTGCAACCGAAAGCAACATAATTACCATCGGGTGAAAATGTTGTAACCGTCGGTTGAGAAATTAAATTAAATTTACTAATCAACTTACCTTCAGGAAGTTGGTATACTGCCATGGTATTATTCGTATCCGCGGATAAAAGATATAAATTATCCGGTGAGAATGTTGCTGGTTTTAATTCTTCACATGGTAGCTTAATAACCGGCGTGCCATCTGCTATATTAAAGATATTGATTTTTTCGGATAATGAATCGCAAATAGCAAAATAAAGATTGTTGTAAATAATTCTTGTGGGGATATTTATATCGTTGGCACTCTTTTTCCAGATAATCTTTCCATTTGGTGTTGCTAACCCAAATGTGGTTATGGAAATATTGGTATTTGAGTTACCGGTATGAATAGGATTTACCGAATTATCCGCAAATAATATTTCGCCGGTATCTGTAATCTCCGCGGTTTTACACCCCGGTATATCCGTCGGATAAGCGAAGCCTGTTTGCATGTCAATAATAGAAACACCTGGTTTACCGCTATATGTTGTCATCAATGCCTTAGATTGTTTCGCGTTTACCGTCACTGCCGATTGAAATCGATCCTTCAGAAGATTAATTAGTAATTTTCTGTCAGCGATATTTAATGACGCGACGGCGACATTTATGTTATTGGTTTCGTTTCTTAATACTGCCGCAACCTGACCCGGCACAGTATCAAACAATGAATATCTATGGTTATATTTCCACCCTTTAAGGTTGTATTCAGCATTTTTTTCGGTGGATAAATCGCTAATACGGATAGAGTCGTTTATTTGTGCTACACTGCCATCAGGCATTATTTCAACGGGATATTGAAACTTTTTCTCTATTCCCGGTTGTGATACCGCGCGACCGGTTACAATATCCCATCTCAATATTGCTAAATTATCCGTAACTGCTGTCAGGGTGTCATCCGCAGTATATCTTAAAGCGAAAATACCCGCTATTTTCTGGCCGAATTCGCTGAGATAATTACCATTTATATCCCAATGCGCAATATCTCCATTAATATCGCCAATATATATTGTGCTACTATCCGGGCTAAACGTTACAGCAGAAGTTTTATTTGATGACGTCGTTTTCACCGCGTCAGATACTGTTATTTCCGTGTTCTTTACACCTGTAATTGCGTTATATATTGCTATTTTGTAATTATCATATTGCCAGACAGCAACAAACTTTCCGTTGGGAGATATGGTTATACATGGGGTACAGAAATATTTCCCCGGTATTCTTTTCATATTTAACGGTATCTGATATTCAACATCCGCGTTTGGGGAATAACTACAAAGATAGATATCGTTGTTGTCATTCTTTAAAGATATTACATTGCCGTTAGCTGCGAATGCCAATCGATTTATTGGTGTTATAATCCTGAAAAATTCAAAGTTAGTTAACGGTTTAATCTTTTTCTCTGTTCCGTTTTGCAACAGTTTATTTTGTGAGAAGTTATCACCATAGAATATACCGGTGGTGAAATCATCTGTGAAGATAGCGAGTTGAGTGCCATTACTATTGAATTTGGTCTGAATATATTCATATTCCGGTAAAAACAAAGTTTGAATGATAGTGTTTTTCTGGTAATCCCAAATTTCAATTTCACCCTTAAAGGAATATGCGACTAAATGTAAAGGTTCATAAAATGATGCGTCGTATACCATCTGTGGTAATTGTTCTGCTGATGTCAGGAAGCTTTTCTGGTTACCACTCCAGATACTATTACCATCATTCAGCAGGTTAACTGTTGATAAAGCGACATTTGCAAGTTTTCTTTTGTCTGTTACTATTAAATTATTTATTGAAAATTGCGATAGATAATTGCTTCTGCACAGATTAATTTCGTTTCCGGATGGTGAAAATGATGTTCCAAAGATATCTGCACCCACGATTGCCAATTTATTATATGTGGTGGTATCCCACAGAGACGCGGAACCATCCTTAGATGTTGAAATAAGATATTTGCCATTCGGACTGCATTTTAAATCTGTAATGATTATTGTGTGGGTGTTTTGTGGTGTCAGCAAAGGGTGATTATTATCTTCAGAGATAGCAATTGGTTTTAAAGATAATAGAAACAGGCAAGAGATTGAAATCAGGCATGTAATTGCGGATATAAACTTTTCATTGCATTTACTTTTAACCAATTTTCAATCTCCCTTAAAAGGCACATTATTGATTATTTGCTTCTGTTCCGGTTATCTTTTTCCACGCAATAACTGCTGCTCGCACCACTTCTTCATTATCATCATTTAACGCATTTTTTATAGCCGGCAGTGCTTTTTCAGCTTTAATTATACCCAAAGATTCAATTGCACTTGTCCGTACCATCGGGTCGGTGTCTGTTGTTGCTTTTATTAATGCGTCAATAGCAGTGTCGTTAGCAATCAATGTTAAAATCCGCGCGGAAAACTGTTTGGCTTGACTGTTTCCTGAATCCAGTTGATTTATCCATGCAGGTACTGCTTTTCTTTTTTGCTTTATGATTGCTTTCGTTAGTGTGTTTAACAATTGTTCTGATTGATTATTTTCTTTTAACAGTGTCAGGCTAATCTTAACTATTTCATCAACAGCAATTTTATTGTCGATATCCGCAATGGCATTAATTGCAATACGTCGGGTACAGTCAGATTCATATGTGTCGAGTACAATAGCAGATAACTTGCTTACCATCTCCACCTGTTTATATTTCGCTATAGCTTCAACGGCCTGTAATCTTATATCTCCATCCAAATTAGTGGTCATTTCTGCTAATTGCGGTAATGCTGCTTTATCCAGTTTTCTGGATAATATAATTGCGGCAGATTCGCGCACCGACTGGAACTGATCTTTTAACCCTATGTGTATCATATCATTTGCGGTTTTATCATCTATCTCTGCAAATATTTCAATTAATCTCAGGTGTGCTTCTGACCTGTTTTCTTTATACCATGATTTTTTCAATTCAGGTACTGCTGATTTGCCTATTTTGCGTAACCCTATTGCCGCAGCGTCTGCCAGACGGCGGTCGCGCATCAGGCGTACTAATGGGGCAACAGAACTTTTACTGCCGATTTCGCCAATAAGTGCTGCTATTTTTTCCGCTTCGGTATTGTTTTTGCTCAGTATCAACTGGTCATATAATTTGGGCAATATATCGGTTCCGCATTTTAACAGTTCTTCCCTTGCTAACGCAGAATATTCTTCATTGTTGCCTGTAAATTGCGATATTAACCAGTTTTGTGTTTGTGATGTATTTAAAATGTTACTGGTAAGTGATTTTTTGGCTATTAATGTGGTAACCTTGTCTGCGGTTTCCGAATCGTTATTTATATTTTCGGCTGATATAGTAATCCGATATCCTTTTGCTGTATCAGCAATATCAGCATTAATTTCGCATTTTGCTGTGTCATCCTTGACAGTTTCTATCCCGCGTCTGTGAAGAGCGATGGAGATTATCTTTTTAATCTTATTTTCTGCGTTTACATTATTTCCGGGCAGTTTCACCTTATTTATTCTGTAATCCGGAATATTTTCAAGTTTGTTACTTTCCAACAATTTCCCGGTTAATTTATCTATCTCTATTGGGTCAATAGTATATAATTGACCTTCTATATCGTTACTACCGCGTGCTATTATCTCATCTGGTTTATTCGGTGTCATTGCTATAATAACAGGATAATCACTGTTGTTATATTTAGCCGGATAAATGTATTTATTTACAACGGTCTTGATTCTATTTTCAGGGTGTTTCTTATCGGGAATCTGCGCTTCCGGTATTACAATTGAAGGTTTCTTAGCTTCAATTGTCTCTTTTTTAATTGCAAATGGGCCTAATTTAAAATAATAACACGCAAAAATAAGTATACCGAAAGCAAAAGTTAGTGATGGTTTGAGTATCTGTTTCCAGAAATTTTTCTTTTTTAGTTCGCGTGCTTCCAACTCTGCCCAAAACCGGTTATAAAAACCGGCAGACATCTTCATTCTATTCATTTTTGGCAAAGTCTTATAAAATTCCGGCATAACCTCGTATAGACGCGCGCATTCCTTACAACTTTTCAGATGTTCTTCTACTACCACACTGACATCAGCAGGCAGTGTGCCATTCAGATATTCTTCTAAATATTTGTCGCAATGTTTATCCATTTTTTTACCCTATTTTCATCATTTTTTGCTATAAAATAGCTCTTCCTAATGTTTAGTATATTAGAATGAGAAAATAGTTCCGTATTTTTGGATTTTTTCAAAAATAATTTTTTTAAGTTCGATTTTTGCGCGGAATAGTCGGGATTTTATAGTACCTTCATTTGTTTTTAATATCTTTGCAGTGTCTGTGTAGGTTAAATCATGTATCATGCAATAGACGATAACATCACGGTGTTCTTTTGATAATTCCGCAAGAATCTCATTGATTTCAGATGATATCTTGTTGTTAATAATAACATCTTCAAACTCTGCACAAACATCATTATGTGCGATTTTTTCAATATCTTCATCGCATGATAATTCTGAAAAAGTAGTAATCCCTTTTCTGTTAGGATGGTCCTTGATTAAATTACATAAGGTGTTTTTCGCAATTCTGAATAAATATGTTGTTATAGATGAATCGAATCGGAATCTTTTAATGGAAGTAAAAAAGGAAATCATAGTTTCCTGAACAACTTCTTCAATTTCTAAATAAGCTGGGGTATCCCTGAGCAGGAAAGATTTAATTATAGGGGAATAAATATGAAGTAATTCATTGAAAGCGATAGTATCATTATTTTGAGCACGCCGCACAAGTTTTTCAAGTTCAGTATCGTCAACCGGCAATATAATCTGTAAGAAAAAGTACAGCAAATGATACTCCACAATAGGATAAGAAATTTTGGGGTTGTTATTAACTAAAATAAATAACAACCCCATAGGAAAGTTTAACTATTCGGCAGATTTCTCTTCTGCAACAACTGGTACTTCCGGTGCGGCAGCGAATTCTGAATGGTCATGGCCACAGCAGCAACTGTCGTCTTCGTCACCACAGCAATCGTCGCCAATATACATTGAACGCAGCAATAATACACCATCAGCTAAAACCCACAATAAACTGGGTAAACCAAGCATTAACAGTAAATCTGTGGATATTTTCATTGCGATTTGGATTTTCATTTGACTATCCAATTTCTGCAATGAATTTCCCATCTGCTTGATGGAATCACTCATCTGAGAAACATCCGTAATTAATGAATTAAGGAAAATAATCAGTGCCAAAATAGCTGACACCTTCAGTATCATCGCCACCACTGGCGTTGCGCAAAACTTTTTCATTTCTTTCTCCCTTTATTAACAAGCAGATTAATAGACTTTTGCTTTTTGCTGAATCTATTCTGCAATGTTTTAACTTAAATCAGAACTTTCGTTTTAGGTCGCTGAGCCTGTCGAAGCGAACATTTCAAGGTTATCTCTTTGTCAAAGCGAATTTTCTGTTAAATATTCCGCGGTTGTTTGTGCAGTCACGTCTGTGAATGTTTTGCCAATTAGTCCGGTTAAGACATTGCCGGGACCAATTTCAATAAATTTTTCTGTCCCCATACCGCGCATTAATTTCATGGACGCTGTCCATTTTACCGCACCGGTTATCTGGTCGGCTAAGTTTTTCTTTATTGTTTCCGGGTCGGTTGTCGCTTCCGCGGTGACATTTTGTATTATAGGTATGACAGGCGTATTAATTGTTATAGCGTCTAATTCAGTCGCGAACGCAGTGGCGGCACTTTGCATTAATGGTGAATGAAACGCACCGCTAACCTGCAATGGTATAATGCGTATACCGCGTGCTTTTG
>CAZNLA010000354.1:0-5941 GCA_964573385.1 uncultured bacterium | reverse complement strand
TATCTATTTTTTCTGTAGGGAATGCCGTCCCCGGCATTCCTCTTTGAGATAGAAATTCTGTATTTTCGGAATGCCGGGGACGGCATTCCATACTATTTAGATTGTTTTTTATAAACAGAACTTTCGCTTTCAAAGCAAAATATGCTTAAAAAGCGAAAGTTCTGTATTAATTAATTTTAGTTAGTTATTTGCCAAATCCCCAGCGAACGTCATTGCTGGCATGCACTTCCCACCGTGGTAGCAAAGTCAGGCCGTTGCTGTGGGTGGCACTGCGTCCAAAACCCATTTCTATTTTACCGGCAGGCAGGCGCATGGCGATATGTATTTCTTTGCCGGGGGATGCCATCATTTCCGGCATGTCAGATAGTGGGATGGAAATTTCGTAGATGGTATCGTCGCCGACACGTTTAACTACGGCTTTCGCACCTCTTGGCACTCCGTTATAACCAGCGGGCATACATCGGGGCAGAAAATGGAAGAACTTCATATTCGGGGTTACGCTACGCCATATTTCGCTACCGCCATTCGGGGTACCCCAGATAGCATATTCATAGTCGGTATCTTCCATTGCCATCATGCGTTCCGGCACATTGGCCATTACTGGTAAAGTGCGGAAATTGGTAACATCAAAACCTATCTGCACAATATTTCCTGTATATGGTGCGGTTGGCTCTATTCCCTTTATGTAGGTGTGTGCCATATCATCAACGCCAAAACATGCCTGTTGCACAGGGTCAATTGACAGGCTTTCCTTGGGTGAATATTTTTGCGATCGGTCACGAACAGCGATATAAAAATTAGCACTGTCATACATAAACCGCACTTCTGCCATACCAGCCTTGATAGTAGTCTCTTTTTCCCATGGTTTCCAGGCCGCGGTGGTGGCATCCTGTTTTAAATCTGTGCCATATATTAATACCGGCAATGATTTTGCCCAGTCAGACAGATTACCATCAATAACCGGTGTACCTGCTTTAATATTATTTACATGCAGTATTTCAGTAAGCGACGCATTTCCTGCATCAGAATCAAATTTAACAGTAAAAGAGTATGCGTTAGCGATTGAAGGCTGAATAACTTTAACCGGTATGGTGACCCGTTTTATTTCTCCGGGGGTAAGGTTAATTTTTGTCAAAGCATCTATCATAACCAAACCTGCTGGCGGAGTAACGGTTATTTGTCCGGATAACGGACGGTTAAGCACGTTATTGATATCAACAGTCAGGGTTGTGGCGCCTGCCAATGGGGTGACAAAATCCTGCATAAAAATCTGCACAGGTTTTATGCTTTCTATTTTACCTTTACCAACAGCGTCAATAATCAGCTTTTCATCTTCACCGCGCGCTTGCAAATATACAGATTCGCGCGAAAGTGGCAACAGGTATTTGCCGTCTTTCGCAATAATGTCGTTGCCATAAATATCGTATGCTTTAATTTTGCCACCGGCGGAATCTATGGTTATGGTGCCTTCAGCATGAGTCTGGTTGAACATATCAACAGCGGCGGGGTTCAGCAGACGCCGGTCGCCGGAAAGAATGAATACCGCGTCTTTGCCACTGCCATATTCATATAACCACGGTAATTGGTTGCGATATACTATCTGGTTAAATGGTCGCGCGCCTACAAAATACAGGAAAGAGTTCGCTCCCATAATTACCGGTTTTGGCAACCATCCGGCCGATTCGCCATTTCGCCATGCTAATTGTACCGGGTGGTTGCAATTCATTTTGCTTTGTCCCGCCGCCATAAAGTGGGTAGCAACGCCAACAAGCTGGTTTTCATCAAAACCAATCCATGTTTCTGTTTCAATTGATGTAACACCCAACTGTTTTGCAACCCGCGGGCCAAAACTACAATATGGCTGTACATAATGGTCAGTCAGAATATCAAGTTTATAAATGTCCTGCCAATTGGCAACTGTCATAAATTTATCCGCTGTATTCATAATACTGCTGGCACCGCCGACTTTAATATACGGACTGCCGGCATGGGCGCGTTCATATAGAATTTTGTAAAGTTGCCGGTATCGCAGAGAATCGCTTTTCCACGCGCTTATACCGCCGCCTTCCCATGGTTCATTCCAGTAATCAATAATTTGTAATGGGCCATTGCCATCCGGGCCGCAATATTTGCGAACCGCTTCCTCAACAAAATCACCCCAACGGTAATCGTATTTCTGGTCGTGAACATAGTTATATGTCTTCCAATTATTCGGAGATACTGTGCCGGGGGGTGAACCATACATATTGCTTTGAATCCACAACCCTAATTTGCGGAACTCATCAATGGTTTTCTCCTGATTTGTCCAGTTCATTGCGCCTTTAGTCCGGGGGAAATCGTAGTCGGCTTCAATCCAGTTTGGGAACCCATCAGTGCGGATCCAACGATAACCGGCAGCAGACGCGATTTTCAATTGACCAGTACGGTCTAAATGATGCAGTGACCAAAACAGAGGTGAACCCTTGCCATCGCCAGTGTCTTTATCGTTATATGAATGACAACGGGCAAAGGTAGCTGCCGGTTGTCGGCCAACTCCGGCGATATCAATAAGTATCAGATAAGTGCCAAATAGTGCGAAATCATCTGCTTTTGTTTGTTCCCAGGATAATTGTATCTTTGCGCCGGGTTTCAGGCTTATTGCGTCCCGGGCAATCCGCAGTGGTTCACCCAGGGGAATATAAGAAACTAAATTATCCTGGGTGTGGAAATCGCCGGGTCTGCCACCTTCTTTTTCCAGCTTTGACCCAAAACGTATCATTTCCAATGTAGGTGTACCGGTAATGGTTTTATCTTTGCTGGTATTGCGAATTTCCAGCGTAAATTTTACCATTTGTCCCGGGTAGATAATACCAGCATATGGATCAATAGCAACGCATTGAACATCCCATCCGTCAGTACCCGGTATTTGCAGTTTTAATGGTGCGTTTTGTTCCGCAAACATAAAAGGTTCACCCTCAGAATATACTAATGTGGGTGCCAGGTTAAAAAGTAGAAACAACAGCAAAAATGCTTTTCGCCAACAACAGATAAACATATCATTCTCCATCCCGATATAATAATTGAACTTTCGCTTCATATCAGGTCACTTCGACTAGTCTCAGTGACCAGTCGCTTAGCCTGTCGAAGCGACCTTTTTAAGCAAGAGAAAGTCCTATAATAATTGAAGTATAGCAAATTTGATGGCAACTACCAATGCTGTATTTTTTTAATAAAATCGGTGAATATATTAGTATAGAGGTAAGTTAACTGATATTAGACTTGTCCGCAAATAATAAGCGGTATCTTTCGGACTCTTTTCCAGCCATACATCGTTGTGTTTTTCACGTTTATCAGCTTGATAAAGTGTGAAAAACACGCCTTGTCTGACTGAAAAATAGCCACAAAATCTACTCACTTATTATTTGCGGACAAGTCTATTTATAAAATGGTATGGCAATTGATAACGATACATTAGTGATTGATAAAATTGATAAGTGATATTATTAAAAGTTTTTTGTAATTTGGGAACGCAATTTTGACCCATTTAGGGCACTAAATGTATAAATAGTGCTTCTCCAACAACATAATTACACAAAACAAGGATTGACTTAACCCAAATAAATGGGACAAGTTTTTCTGAATAGTCGAAATATCCTTAAGTGAAAGTTTTGTAAATATTTTCTACATTTATTGCTAAACCAGTTGACAACTGTACATTCAGGGTATAACATTATTGTATAATATTTACAAGTATTTTATACTTATATATATCGATGGCAAATTTTTGTGAAGGGAGATTAAAATGTTATCTCAAGCTAAACTTCGTGGGTTTACCCTAATTGAACTATTGGTAGTAATTGCTATTATTGCTATCCTAGCTGCCATTCTGTTTCCTGTTTTCGCCAGAGCACGCGAAAAAGCACGCCAGACAACCTGTAACAGTAACCAAAGACAAATTGCTGCTTCTATCCAGATGTATGTCCAGGATCATGAAGAGTCTTTACCGAGTTCTGCATCCGTATGGGAAGATATTAAAGTTGATCCGGGTGTGTTAATCTGTCCAACTGCCGGTAAAAATTACCCCAATGGTTACGGCTATAACCGCAGTATCAGTGGTACCGCAATTGGTGATATGCAGGACCCATCTGCAAAACCACTTACTGCAGATACAAAAGTAGCAGATAATATTCTGGTTACACCCGGTGATCCGGATTATCGGCATAGCAATGCTATTGTAGTTTCTTACGTAGATGGACATGTTAATACTACAAAAGATACTATGTTTTTCTATTCAGAAGGTTCAACAGATGCTTTTGAAGGTTTTGATTCTCTTTCACCAATGCCATATGTGTTTCCGGCAACCGCTGTTTTTGGCTGGACACGTGGAATTGCTGAAGATGCCAATCATACCATCAACTGGGTATCCAGTTCTGGACAACCCAGTCCACCTTCATTGTATGTACGTTCACCCGGAGGAAATTATTCGTGGATAACACGCGATATGGGTGATTTTATAAATGTACGCCAATTTACATTAAGTGGTTATTTGATGTGTGGTGTGGGTAGTGGTAATAACCAGGCATGGTTCCAGATAAAAGATGCCGGTGACCAGGTGATAGCTCAAATCTATCGTGAAGGCGTAACTACAGTAGGCGCTCAAAAATTGCAATTAAACGGTATTGATTTAATGCCAAATGGTACTGCTGCAACTGATACTGCTATACGTGCTTTTGCCGGTGAAAATGTTTGGGTTCCTTTCACCATGCATATCAGCAGTGGAAAAACATATTTGACAATGAATAATAAAACATTTATTTGTAACAATTCTGGTGGTGACCAGAAACGTCCAAAATATTTATATATTAAGGCTGGTGGTGGCCATGGTGGTTATGCCCGTCTGGATACAGCGAAATTTACAATGGTCCAATAAAATTTATCCTGTGATAAAATGAACAGTATGTGCTGCAGATTTATTTTGCAGCACATTTTTTTGTGTAACAGTGAAGGTTTTATAGATGCTGAATATGGTTACATATTAAGTTGAAAATAGAATAAATTGGTCGCTTCAACAGACTCAACACCCACTTACGGAGCATGTTGAAATGACTGAAAGTGCAATCCGAAGGTAGTAATTATGAAAAAATATAATGCTGAAATAGATGAATATATTTCTAATGTTGCTGCAGAATCAAGAGAAGTTATGCAGGAATTACGGGATAATATCTTTGAAATTATTCCTGATGCTGAAAAATTAATATATTATCACATGCCAACATTTAAATATAAAGGAAAACCTTTTCTGGTTTATGCTGAGTTTAAAGATCATCTGAGCCTGATAACAATGAGGCATGGTATCCCGCAGAAATTGAAAGAAGAATTAAAAGGATATAAAGTATCAGGCACAACCATTCATTTCTCCGCAAAAAAACCAATTACCAGGGAGTTACTGGAGAAGATTATTAAGGAACGGATGGGGGAGTAGGGAGGGAGTAGGGAATAGGGATTAGGTGTTAGGGAATAGGGCGTTAGTGACCAAATCTTTACATAAAAAGTCAGGATTTTAAACCAACTCCCCCTGTCACTGCGGTGACATCCCCCTCGAGGAGGGGGACATGGAAAGCCTCCCTCCTTGAGGGAGGTGTCACCGCAGTGACGAAGGGAGAAAAAGCGTAACAAATCTATTTAATGATGGAAATTACATACTTGTCCAATTTATTTGGATTAGGTTTTAGGGCGTTAGTGACCAAATCCTTACGTGAAAGTCAGGATTTTACAACGGTAACTTAGGTATTAATGGTAATGAAATTAATTGCTACTGATTTCTTACGAGTTCTATTGAGTACTCCTGTTTTTATTATATATTAGCCACGGAGTGGTGACATAATGAATAACCCCAGGCGTCAGTCTGGGGAAGTAACGGCTATTAATCTGAGCCTTGTAAAGGCGACTTTATGAAAGCACC
>CAZNLA010000353.1:0-5943 GCA_964573385.1 uncultured bacterium | reverse complement strand
GGCAGAAATCGATTCTATTTTGAGTATTAAGTAACCTTTATAAAATTCCTGACTTTTTTGTACAAATTTTCTTGCTAACTACCTAAGAACCTAATCCCTATTCCCTAATCCATATTCCCTATTCCCTATCCCCTAAGATCCTACCGCAGCAAAGGTAAATAACCTTGCGTGCCGTAGGTGAAACCTGAGGCTTATTGTTTTACCTTTTAATTCATAAAGACTGCGGGTTTGTGGCCAGGTGACTTTGCCGTTGTGGATTGCGCCGCGGCAATGTGTGTTTCCTTTGAATATTGCTTTATTATCCTGGCTCCAATCCGGCAACGGTTCACCGGTTTCATCCAGTATTTCTACACCTATCTCACCATTGCAATGGCCGGGATGCGAATCGAATGATTCGCGGGTATCAGCATTTATCTGCAAATCGCCGCCGGGCCATACCATCGGTATGGTGGTTACCCAACCACCTGCCTGCCCTTCTAATGCGCAAAAACGGTCTATCGGTAGTGATGCCATACCGATAACACCATGCTGGCGCAAAGTATCCCAGGTGTGCGCGCGCCAACGTCCGCCAAAATAAAATACCATCTGTTCATTCATTATTACCGGACCGTTGTTGGCGCAGGTATTCCAGGATTTATTCCAATCGTAACTTGGCGCAATAAATGGCTGTCGTGATTGTGGACGCAGCCAATTTTTCCCATCGCGGCTAACTGTCAGATGAATATCAATTACATCACGTCCACTATCCCAATTCTCCAACAGACCAATGCTCCAACCATGACGTTGGAAAACCGGCATGCCATAAAACTCAACATCAGGTTCATCCTGCAAATCGGGTTTTAATATTAATTCAGGTTTTGACCAGTTAATAAAATCAGAACTTTCGCTACGGGCAATATGGCGTCCACCGGATTCCGAAAAGAACTCCTGTGCCCGTGACAGGAAAAGATATTTGCCGTTTTCCACATCCCGGTACGCACTGCATCGGTCACCCATACACACCCTTAACCCGGATATAGCTTCCCAATGAATGCCATCACGACTTCGCCATGCATACATTCCCCAACCTTCTTTCCACATTGGTGGTGGCGGGTCATTCCAAAACCCCATCAGTTTCCATGGGTATTCCGCATCTTCGTAATCATAAATAACACAGGGTGAATGTGGTGAAGTCGCCGTTTCAATTAAGATATTATTCGCGGTTGACCCGTTATATTCAACCAGGTTTAATTCCGGTTTTTCCCAGTTGAATCCATCCTCGCTGGTGGCAAGCATAACCAATGAATGCGGGTCAGGCGGATTGAATAACGAATAATACATGCGATACCCACCGGTTGGGTTTGGCAATACAGAACCATATAATGTTAAAGAACGACCTTCCCACGGTTTATCCGGACGCAATATCGGGTCAGGATATATTGACGCAGGCAACCAACGCCGCACTATTCGCGGTGCCTCTGCTATCAACGCGTCATCAAAGAAAAATTGTGGAAGATTAGCCGTCAATTTCATATCGTTCTCCGGGTAAATGACTGGTTTATTCAAATCGCAGACTGTAAATATCTGCATTGCGCATTTCAATATGTATCTGAATCCCTTCATCCGGCGAATTAGCCATATCACTGTTGCCGTTCCATGTTACAACACGATCCAGTTCATCACCAATTATGATATCTGCATCTGTTATTTTTCGTAATGGTTCTTTGCCGTTTATGGCAATTTTAATATATCCGGATTTTTTAGTGCTGTAATTTATAATCATTTTACGCTTATTTGTCCTGATGGGGAACAAATTAAATGACGCCTCTTCATCTGCCCGCAACGCGGCAATTCGGCCTCGTGTCCAACGTACCCATCCTGCCTGTCCAAAACCGGGGAATGCGCGTGGGTATTTATGCGGTACATGCCACCCCATCATAAAACTTCCCCACTGATTATCAGGGAGTTCTACTAATGATGTAAATGCCCCGCCACAGAAATACCAACTGCCGGTTGGACCATGTTTAATCATTGATTCTCCCGTCACTCGTTGCCATAACACACCATCCGGACTGGTATGCATTATTGGGGTAAATGTATCATCAATCTGTGACCACAGAGTAGCAAACATCAGATGGTAATCCGATGCCCCGGGAATAACGACATAACCGGGGGTATACCAGGTGTCGGTTGCGCGCATGGATGGGTCAGGCCATAACACCTGTTGCATGTTGCTGAAATGGCGAAAATCATTACTAATAACCCGTCCTACTGCACGACGTTGGTAATACCATGTACGCGGATATATAACATATTTACCGGTAGCAGGATCAAAAGTAGCCGCATTAAAAGTATCACTATGCTGAATTATTAACGGTTCATCCAATATTGTCCAATTATATCCATCCGGTGACACCGCACCAAATATCCCCCAACCAGCAGCATCAACAGGGAAATCAGGTAACTTATGGGTGAATACCGCCATTGGATCAATGTCATCCGGCCATTTCTGCAAATATTGTTCGATTTTATCCCGACATACCATTCCCAACCAGATGGATTTATACCGTTCTTTTTCATCACAATAACGGTCAATAAAAACAGATCCGCCATGATAACCGATGAAACCGGGATTCAATACTGCGTTATTATATTTTGACCCGGGAATATTATCTTTACCAATATCCGGAAAACGCCAATTTACCCCATCATCTGATTCAGCAGTTCGCAATACTTTGTCATGATTTGGATTTATACCGGTTATACTTTCATAAAACAACCGATACAAACCGTTATCATTTATGATACTGCCACCAAAAAACAGTTTTTCACCCAGTTCTGTCGCGGTCAGTGTCGGTTCGGAATCTGCTATTCCCGGAATAGTTTCGATGCGGATACCTTTTGGCAACCATTCCGAACTTGCATGCATCAGAGGCAACGGTTCTGGTGCCGGCATTGTAGTAACAGATTCATTTTCCGGGGTTAGCCATCGCAAATACCCATGGTCTATATAACGCCAGTCAGTAAAATATATTATATCAGATGGCAATTCAAACGGTATTCCAACACCATTCATGGGGCAAGATTTTGTTTTCATTTTTATCCCCCGATTTATTTATATATCGAACATTTTTTGCTAAAAACCTGGGAGTTACTATATGCTGACAACTGCTTTACTATTATCAGGACCTTCGCTTAAGGTCACTTCGACAGGCTCAGTGACCGGTCACTGAGCCTGTCGAAGCGACCATGTTAAGCAAATATCTCTTTGAAAGCGAACATCCTGTATTATTTAGCAGCCTTAGTTGAATTACGGACAATTAATTCTGTCGGTAATGAAATCATTTCATGGCAGGATTGGCGATTCTGAATCGCGGTTATCATATCTTCCGCGGCACGGCGACCGACTTCAACTAATGGTAACCTGACGGTGGTCAGTCCTAATTGCCCATCAACGGTAATTGATTGTTCAACATCATCAAACCCAATTATACTTATATCGTCCGGGACATTAATACCTGCTTCCTGTAAAACGGCCCAGGTGTTAATGGCGCAGGAATCATTAAGGGTAACAATTGCTGTTATTTCCGGATGCTGACGGATTGCTGCTATTAACGGGTGCGATAACTCTTTTTTAATTAACGGTTGGGGTAACGGTTGGCGCGAAATGCCGGTTAATGATATCGGGTCCAGCCATTCCGCCGTTTCTTTGTAATCAGTAATTTCAAAAAAATGAAGATGTTTTTCTGGTGATAATCCATTTTCCAGCAATGCTTTTGTAACACCTTCAAGCCGTTCATCAATCTTACCGAAATTTTCAAGAGTTAATTGTAAAATATGCCTGTGTCCCAACTTTATAAGATGACTGACAGCCTGGTATGCCCCACTGACATCATCAGTAGTTACCGTACCTATTTCCGGTATATAGTTAATCATCGATATCATCGGACGTAACGACCCAAAACCAGAGTCCCCACGCAGTTGTGTTATATAAGGCATTGTATCTTTAGGATGTCCTATTAATACCAGACCATCTATTTCGCCACGAAAATAAACCGATGGTAAAGCAACTTTATCCGGATGATAATCAGTACCGAATGAAAATGTAACCACCGCGTAACTCTTAGAGGCAAATACGTTTATTAATCCCTGAAATATCCGAAAGAAATATGGGTCTTCTTCAAAAGAATGTGGCATTAATAACCCGACAACATAGTTTGTAATATCACGTCCCTGACGTCGTAATACCATCCGGCGTGCTGCCTCGTGATGTGCGGGGTTGTATCCTAACTTTTGCGCCGCTTCCAAAACCATTTTTTTTGTTGATGCTTTAACCCGCGGGTCATTGCTTAATGCCCGCTGTACAGTTGAGCCACCTACGCCACAAATCCGGGCAATATCCTTCATTGTAACATGGTATACAGTATTATTCATGATAATCGTCGGACTCCTCGCAATTTTACAACTGATAGCACTTTCGCTTTCAAAGATAAATTTGCTTAAAAATGGTCGCTGAGCATGCCGAAGTGACCGGTATTGCACTACTATTTTTAAATCAATAAGCAGATTTATACCGATATTATGCCATAAAAATTATTGATGTGCAATTACAAGTAATTAGATGTAATTAAAAAATGTTTCTGTTAAAAAACATTTACATTAACGTAAACAATGGGTATAATATTACCAAAATACAAGCGAATTTCAATAAAGAGAGGTGTCTATGTTTACAAAACAACGCAACCATGGGTTTACACTTATCGAATTGCTGGTGGTGATTGCCATTATTGCAATTCTTGCCGCAATTCTGTTCCCTGTTTTCGCCCGTGCCCGCGAAAAGGCGCGACAAACTACTTGTACCAGTAATCAGCGTCAGATAGTAGCATCCATTCAAATGTTTGCACAGGACCACGAAGAAACATTACCTTCGAGTGCATCTGTATGGTCAGACATTAAAGTTGATCCAGGTGTTTTGCTATGTCCAACAATGGGCAAGAATACACCCAATGGCTACTGCTATAACGGCTATTATTCTGAATCAAGCTTAGGAAGCATGAATAACCCAACAATGGCCCTGATGACATTTGATGGCAGTCATACTGTTACTCCTACTCAACCACTGGCAAATGTTGGTTATTCAACTGCTGATTATTCATTTCGCCATTCAAATCAAATAATTACCAGTTTCGCAGATGGCCATGTAGCACCTTATGCAAAATTAGGTATGCTATATGATATCACATATAATTTCAATACATTAATGAACTTAGATTTTGAGGATGGCAGTGTACCTTTCAGCGTGTCACAGGCATTGTCAGGAACCGGAGCCAGTGCGTCTCTTACTAATTTTATTGATAACGGAAATCATGTTTTAAAATTTACGATTACTGCTACTTCCGGTGGAGATATCCGTTGGAAACACAATGGATATACCCCGGTTTTCAATCGTATACTTGCAATTTTAAACTCTGTTGGAGATCCGGTAGAAATCCGTACCAGTTTTAAAGTAAAACGAATCTCTGCATCAACTGCAGGGGGAGTCGGCACATACGGACAATGGTATCAGCGCACAAATACACCTGCCGATTATTATCTGTATTTATATGGTTTTGGCAATAAAGGCTTAAATACTTTGCAGAATGTTCAGGAATATAAAGATAGTTTGACGCAAGGATGGAAAACAATTGATTATACCAATTGGAAAGCAACGACTAATGTTGCAGCTGATCAGCTCATCACTAAGTTTATTGTACAACCAGAAGGTGGTAAATTTGTATCTCAAAATGGCGGGGTAACGGCAACACCAACATATATCGATGATCAAAACAGTTGGTTATTATACCAGATTGCAGGCACAGAAACATTCTATATGGATGATTTCAAGGTGATTGAAATATTAAAATAACTACTTCAGGACTTTCGCTTTAGGTCACTTCGACAGGCTCAGTGACCGGTCGCTGAGCC
>CAZNLA010000352.1:0-5944 GCA_964573385.1 uncultured bacterium | reverse complement strand
ATTAAATTATTTTAAGAAAAGACTTTTTAAGATTAATCTGGAGGGCTCGACAATTCCTCATGAAATTGTTGGTAAATTTGGAGCCGCTTCGGTAATGCTTAAACCGGCAAGTGAAGGTACCGGGGTTATTGCGGCCGGTCCGGTGCGGGCAATTTGTGAAGCCGCGGGGATTAAAGATATACTTACTAAATGTTTTCTTACAACAGTTATAAACCATATGATACTTTGATAATAATATTATTACTCAAATTTTAATTCTCATTGTAATTAATTGGTCAATAAATTATAATCTATTCGATGATATTTATAACTAGAAGGTAATGCATGACTGATATTTATTCATATATTTCAATTTTTTCTTTATTTATAACTGCGTTTATAATATCACGCGCAGTTCGTCCTTCAGGTCGGATTGATGGTTTTTTAATTTTCATATTAATTCTTTGTTTTTCAATTACATCTGCTGCAAATATTCTGTCTTATAAAGAATCACTTGGTAATTACAGCCTGTGGGCTTTAATAGGATTAGGTTTTTTAGTTATTGCTATCATTATCTGTTGGCTAAATAAAGATATAAGAAGTGCCGCTTTTAAGAAATTGTCTTTGCCACATGAATTAGAAATAAATATTAAAAAATCACCACGTGATTTTTTATTTAAAACACTATTAGTGTTATCAATAGTCACGTCAGTAGTTTTTTTAATAAACTTTGCAATATGTATAATGCTTGAACCCGCTAATTTAGATGCGTTCGATTATCATTTAGCAAGAATTGCGTTTTATTTACAAAATGGTTCTTTGAATTACTTCGAAGCTAATTATTGGAATCAGGTAATTTATCCAAAGGTTGCTACATGTATTCAATTGTTTTCATATCTTATGTGTGGAAAATTAATGAATATGGCAGCATTACCTCAGCTTTTTTCAAGTTTAATTGCTATTGTTGCCATTTATGGTATTTGTCGCCAATGTGGCCTAAACAGAAAACCCTCTTTTTTTGCAGGATTAATCTTCTCTTTATTAACAATTGTTATAACAGAGGCCGGGTCACCACAGAATGATTTACTACTTACTGCTTTTGCAGCATGTAGTATTTATTTTATGCTTTTATTTAAAAACTCTTCAAGAAAAATTTATATTATAATGTCAATATTGGCGTTGTCATTGATGATTGGCGTTAAGTTTACATTCTTATTAGCTATGCCATCTTTCTTTATTCTGTTTATATTCATAATTCCGCAAATGAATAAAATTAAATATTGGGTAATTCTGACAGTTTCTATATTAATTACCACTGTAACAATCATTCTGCCATCTGGATATGGAGAAAATTATAGATTATTCAAAGACCCTTTAGGACCAAAGTCTATCAGACAACAATATACTACAGAAGGTGCGCCAACGATTAGTAAATTTGTTAATGTCGGTACTTTTAATTTAGCGCGTTATTCAGTTCAGGCTTTATCTACTGCTGAAATGCGTGCGATACCTGGTTGGAACTATGTTGATGACGCGATTATTTTTGCTGTTAAGAGTTTCTATCAGGGAATGGGCTATGATTTAGAATCGCAATACGGAGCGAAATTTCAATTTAAGTATCAACCAAAATCATTAGCTAATGAAAATATAAGTCAGTTTGGAATTATTGGCATTTTGTTAATTTGGCCGGCTATTTTTATTGGAATGTTTAATCGTAATGCACCTTTAACAATAAGAATAATGGCCATTTGCGCTTTTATTTACTTCTTAATTCAGGCAGTATCTACACCTTACGACCATTTTCATGGTCGATACTTAATGGTTATGGCGGTATTTGCATCACCTGCAATTGCGTGGACGTTATCAAAAAGTAAAAACTTGTATATCGGCATGATTCTGATTTTCGCTTGTGCTTCCGCTATTTCATCTGCATTTTTCAGAAACGGTACCAATGTATTTCCGTACCGTGATGCAGAAGGTCATAATTATCCTTCAATGTTTGTAACAGATAGAATGACGCAGTTGACGCGTGAAGCACCGGGATTATTGATGACTTTAAATGAAATAGAAAGAATGCCTGAAGATGCTGTTGTAGGTGTTGATTATCCATTAATTAATTATCTGTTTTTTGGCGAAAAATTATCACGTCATATAATACCTTTAATTCCTTATTCAAATAAAGATCCATTTATGGGATTGCCTGCAGGATTAAATTTAGATTATATGATACTGATTGACAGGTCACCATTCAGGTCAGAAAAAGATAGAATGATAAAGATTAATGATAAATATTTTGGTTCTATATATATACGTGATTTAAAAAATGAATTGAAATGATTTCTTGCATATCAATTTTGTTGAATATCTATATAATATTTACTTGGGCAAGAATTTTACAATTTAAAAGTTTTTGCTCAGTAGTTTTTGCTTCAGTATTGATTTTATCAATTTCAATATTTTGGGCATCATTATTTGCTTCATATTATCATCATTTAGGCAGTTTAGAATATTGGAATATATTTTTTACAGTTTTGACCATTCTGACAACTGTTATTTCTGTAGTTAATAAAAATCTCCGTGAAATAGTATGGAAATCGAAAATCAATTATTCTGTTCTGGAAGATAAATTAAAATCAATTTTTACGCATAAAGTAATCACTGGAATTTTAATAATAGTTGTAATTGTTGCACTTATAAATCTTTTTATCATAATGTGGTTTGAACCAGGAACCCCTGATGTGTTGGAATATCATTTAGCAAGAGTCGCATACTATTTACAGCAAGAATCTTTTGATTTTTATAATGCGCATTATTGGGCACAAGTAATATATCCAATAGTTTCTACATCATTGTTTACTTTCATAACTTTAATATCTGAAAAAAATGCTGGAATTGCAGCATTAGCACAGTGGATTGCATCATGGATTGCTATGATTTCTGTATATGGTATTGCGCGGCAATTAGGAGCAAATAGAAATAAATCTTTAATATCAGCGATAATATTTTCTTTGCTCACCATTGTAATTGCAGAATCAGCAACTGCTCAGAACGATTTAGTAATGGCCGCTTTTACCGGTGTGGCAGTTTATTTCTTTTTATCTTATAAAGTCAGTAATAAAACAGTTGACTTAACATTTGGATTAATTTCATTAAGTTTGTTGATTGGTATTAAGTTTAATTGGGTTCAGGTTATATTGCCATTTATTATATTGATAATTTATATTTGCAAACTCAATACACGCAAATACCTGCAAACAGCAGGCATTACCGTTTTGCTGATTTTAACAATCGTCATGCCATCAGGATATTTTCAGAATTATCAAAGATATACAGATGTTTTTGGACCTGTTAGTATTAGAAATAAATATACCATGGAAAATGCTACCTGTACTGAATTGTTTAAAATAGGAATGTTGAATATTGTGCGGTATGTAGTAGATGGTGTTTCTCTTGATGGATATATTCCAAATAAAGTAGTGGAAACTGCTCAATATTTATTAAGACATCCAATGAAATATTTCTTGTCGTCTTGCCATATTAACCCGTCTTCTTCATATGGTGTAAAGCCACCGTATAACTTTAATTATTACAGGCAAACTCTTACCACTGAAAATTCATCAGGGTATGGAATTGCAGGGTTCCTATTATTAATTCCGGCAGTAATAATTGCATTTTTTATGCCT
Source organism: uncultured bacterium (assembly GCA_964573385.1). GTDB lineage: Bacteria > Armatimonadota > Hebobacteria > CAIYQO01 > CAIYQO01 > JBAXQQ01. Next base: position 2,282 of record CAZNLA010000352.1, on the reverse strand, counting down.
GGGTTACCACGAATATTTGCTGTTTCATTTTTATTGTTTTTCATAATTCAATCCTTTGCCAGTCCATATGATTACTTTCATTTCAGATTTTTTATTATGGGTGCTATTTTTGCGACACCATTAGTAGCGATTATAAATTGGAACAAATGGTATTTTAAATTTGCATTATTATTTATAATTATTGGCGGATTAAATGCGGCTATTTGTCGTCATGGAGTTTCTCTTGTGCCGCTTTATTTAAATAGTAAATTGTATCCTCCCTATTTGCCAATTAGCAGAAGCGAACAATTAACCAGAGAAATACCAGACAGGCAGATGATGTTTGAACTTATTGAGGTAATATTTCCTGCGAATTCAAGATTGGCATTAGACATTAGGCCAATAATAGCTGAATATCAATTTTTTGGAGAGGGTTTCAAGAGAAAATGTTATCCAATTCGTGATTTTAATGGTAAAAGAATAAAAATACCAGAAAAAGTTGATTTCATAATTTATTCTGAAGATTCGCCGTATTATAAGAAAGGTGACCCGGTAATTATCGGTGGAAATGAACGTTATGGGACAATATTTTACCGCGAAGTTGATAAGTAACCGATGGAGTTAATTGGTTTTATTGCTTGTTACTATAAACTTCTGTATAAACTTTATTCCATATAGCTAATTCATCAGATAATTTAAAACTCTGTTCAACAGTCTTACGGGCATTTTTTTCTAACAGTTTTATAGATTTTACTGGTAGGGTGATAATTTCTATGCATGCTTCATCCAAACGTTGCAGTTCATTTGGATTAATTAATATTCCATTTATACCATGGGTGATAATATCAGGCATACCACCGGTATTGGTTCCAATTACGATTTTACCACAAGCCATTGCTTCTAATACACTGTTAGGCATCCCATCCCATAATGAAGGTGATAAAAATAAATCACAAAGATTATAAATCTTTCCCAATTCAATTTCACTGCAGATATATGGTAAAAATATTATTTGATTTCGTAGTGATGGATACTTTAAAATAAAATTTTCAGTTTCAACCTTATCTCTGATAATCCCGGCTAATATTAATTTACATGGAGTTTTTTTATTAATTTTTTGGAAGGCATCATATATAAATGGCAATCCTTTTTTAAAACGCATTTCTCCGGTAAACAACAGAATTGTTTCATCTTTAATATTCAGTTCATTTAATAACTTTTTATTTTTCTTTTCAGGTTTGAAAATATCAGTATTCACCCCATTTGGTGTGAAAAATATACCGGATTTTCTGGCAGTTAGCGCATGCACTTTTGTTATAGCTTCTGATGAAACAGCAGATATAATATCAATATTTTGTAATGTCCAGATTAAATGATTAAATATGTCACTTCGATAAATCCCACGATCAAGGTCGTTACCTCTTATGCTGGTAATCGTTTTTATATCATGTAAATTCCCGCAATAAGCGGCAAGGAATCCTGCCGGGAATATGCCGTGTCCATGAAATACATCAAAATTAACCCGACGGTGCAAACCGTTTATAATTAGTTCGGTCCATTGTAACGAGATATCAAATTCCGGGAATAATCCGATTTTATGAACAATTCTGTTTTCAGAAATATCTTCACTTACTATTTCACCAGGATTTAAATCTGTTGATAGATGTAAAATATGTATTATATGCACGGATTCAGAAAAAGATTTACTAATTCTATCTGCTGATTTCGATGCCCCGCCTGAGTCGGGTGGATATCTATCTGTAATGAATAATATTCGCATTAATTAAATAGACCGCCACTTAAAATCATTCGAACTTTTTCGAAATCTTCGGGTGTATCTACTCCTATTGAATGATCTTCTACTTCTACCATTTTGATTTTATAACAATTTTCCAAAGCTCGTAATTGCTCTAGTTTTTCAATTTGTTCCAAATTAGTTGGTTGCATAGCAGAAAAATTTAATAAAAAGTTGCGTCTGTAAACGTATAATCCAATATGTTTCTTCCAGCTAACTGTAGAAGTATCATTATCACGTGGGTAGGGGATAGGGGAACGCGAAAAATATAATGCGAAGTTATCGTTATCAACAATTACTTTTACTATATTTGGATCTGAAACTGACTGAAAATCGTTGATAGGAGTCATAAGGCTTACCATATGAATCATAGGGTCTGATAACATCGGTCGGATAGCAGCATCAATAGATTCAGGATCAATTAACGGTTCATCACCCTGAATATTTACAATAATATCTACTCCGGGCATTTTAGCGGCGACTTCAGCTATTCTATCAGTTCCTGTCG
>CAZNLA010000351.1:0-5948 GCA_964573385.1 uncultured bacterium | reverse complement strand
CGGGAAGATATCATGCATCATACCGCCAATACTACCTACGATGCCATACATTAGCATTATAGGCCAACCAAGGGCGCTGAACCCGGCGAAGACAATACCACCCAAACTTAACCCATAAGCTAAGAAGTCAGGCCTGAAAGCATCCTGGAACTTTGAATATTCACCCAAGGTAGCAGAATACATAACACACTGTTGTGCTGCCTGTAATTCCCACATTTTATTTGCGAATGGATATACGGCAGACGGTACTGGCGCCAGAGACCAGATAAAATTCATATACATGAAAGATGATACTAAAATAATCGGATACAAAATAATCTGCGATTTCCATAATGATGTAAATCTGGTACCAGTTAATTCGCAAACGCGATATGTTACTGTCATACCACCATAGTTATTTTGCGGGATTGGTAAAAACCAAACTTTAATTCCCTGGAAATTTGAAAGGATGAAAGCGGCATCGCGGATAAACGGTATTTCAATTGACTGACCGATAGTACCTTCCAACCGCGCGTTAACATAACTGATTACCGGTGTATAAACGAAACCAAAGAACACCAGTACCAGCATAACCCCGGTGTGCCAACCGATTAATGAACCTGATACTAATATGTATATCATGGTTACAACAAAATATGTTGCGATAATTAATACCGGCTTGATATCACCGCGTTGTTTTGTTCTGATAGTAATATCAACAACTTCCGCAGGATGTGCCTCACGTTTTTTCCTTTTATTGCTCTTATAAATCTGGTAGAAACCGAACAATGCAATTGCGAGCATTAACCCGATTGAGAAAGAGAAATAAAAATCCAAATAATTGGAATAGGAAGTAACGATAGTATCATCACCCGGTTTCCATGTTTGTAACACGTGGAACTTATATAAAATTGGATTAGCGAATAGTGTTAATATCATACCTATAAATTTGCCAAGTACAGCAAAGAAAGGCATAACCATACCATATAATGGCAAACCCAAGTCCCAGTTAATGCCGGTAGGAACTGCAGGTAAATATGATTTGGTGAATGATGTTAAATCTTTAAATGGAATTGGGAATATGTATAATGGTGCCATATTGGTAAGTGCAGCAGTTAAAGTCGGCAACAGATAATAAATTGCGCCGAACCCCAACCCTAACGCCCCACCGATTGAGAATACTCTCCATCTCCATGACTCACCGGATTCCTGTTTGTCTTTGTCACCGGCATCTTCTGCCAGTGCTAATATACCCTGCGCCTGAATAGGTGCCATTGGGAACGGCAATTTTTCAACATCACTGGCGATTCGGAATAAACCATATCCCAGAATAATATAAGATAAGTTACCAACAATAAAGTTGAATGTAATCATTCCTAATATTGGCAACCAATCTGCATGCATAAATGTTCTGGCAGCATAGGATGGTGAATCCGGACTTGGCGCGAACCACCATGGTAATTGCGTTGTAATACCAATTGCCGCGGCAGCATCACTGTTTACAAAGAACTGGTTCCATAACAACCCGCCGAATGGCGCACCCATAGCGAGACCAGCCATTATAAATAGAATATAGATTTCCTGCTGTTTTAATTGTTGTTGCGCTCTGCGCGCTATTTCAACAAAAAGAATAACTGTTACCCATTGGGCGGCGGGACCAATACTTGCATTACCTGCAAGCAGACCCATATAAATCGCACCGGGGACCATAATAAGCGCGATAAATAATGCACCTGCCAATGCTCGCCAGTTAAAGCCGTCCTCAAATGTGTCCGGCGGCGACATTAAATTGCGGAATTGCTCTAATTCGCTATCCACTTTCTCTGTCTGGTCTATAATTTTGTCTTTTGCCTGTGCCATCAGTTCACCTGTTATAAATTAAAATGATTTATTTATTATTTTCAGAATATTCTTTCATTGCCACCAAAGTCTGTTGTCTATACATTTCCATTGTTTCCTGCGGCAACGCACGCCAGATAAGGAATTGTTTGCGTAAATCATCCAGCAATACCTTGTTTAATCTTTCCCAATCTTTCTGTTGCCCTGACAAACGGGTAAGGTCAATCATAACTTCATCAATACCCGGTATCTCTGAAGGAGTACTGCGTAACGCGAAGGTTTGTGTTACACCCAGGTCGAAAGGCGCTAACGCAATTACTGATTTAATTCCCGGATTATCTTCATCCAAAATCAATGCGTTATTCTGTGCCATGAATGTGCCCAGTCCGGTGTCAGAGAAGTTTTCAAAATGTTCTTTCAGGAAACTTACTACACCAGTGATATCATACTGTGATACTGTGAATGGGAATACAATATGGAAATTATCACCATCCGGTACCGGCGATTTCCATGCGCGTAATACCCCCGGGTTAGCGGAACGTGATGCTTTATAAGCCGGATATATCGCGGAAATTAGTACCGTTAACATTACAATAAGAATTGTAACAATAGCATTCAGTGATGAATAATTCATCTCCGGAACACTTACAAGGCCGAAATCACGCAATATCATCAATATCTTCATCAGGGATTGGGCAAGGAGATAACCACCCATACCTCCAATGAAAGCGTATACCAACGCCTCCGCAAAGAACAAGGTGGCTACGTGGGCAGGGGCCAGACCTAACGCGGAGAATGTATAAATCTCTTTTTCGCGGTCCGCAACTGACCCTAACATGGTACCGAATACAACCATCGCACCCAGCAAAATCGGGAAGAATAAATCTTTCACACCACTTGCTTTCATTGTCGGTGCTAATACATGAATATATACACCATCCGTACGGGTAGCGATTACCGGCATTGGCAATATTCTCGCCATATCTTCAGCTATTTTAGTTGCTTCATCAGTTGTTTTTGTATACATACAGACTGCCCGTAACGTTGCCCCAAGTTTTTTTGCGGTGTCATTTGATACAACTACAACCTGGTCAGTTGGCAGCGGAATCCAGTCCTGCGAGTTCTGCAATGCGGCTAATACCTGCGAACCGGTATTTGCACCACTTTGTTGCTGAGTAGCATTTTGTTGTGTGCTACTGGTAGCAGAAAAGTCTACTGGCATGATACTGCTGTTATCCATATCTTTTGTACGGGCAATTACCGCAGAATCAATCAATCCCAATACTTTTAGTTTTTGTCCGGAAACTATCAGAGTATCACCAACGCCAACGCCTAACCCATTGGTTACATCTGACATGGCTTTTGTGATAAAGACGCCGTTATCCAGATCTTCCTGTTTAACATCACCGAATACTTTATATAAATCTTCGCGAAGTGATATCTCTTTTGCGTCAATACCTAAGACACCTTTTAATGGTTTCGGTGTGGTAGCATCATTTTTAGTTATTAATACCCCGGGGTTTGTCGCATCCGGAACTATCCAATAACGTCTTACTATTGTCGCATCATTCCCCCATCGTCCGGATACAACACCGGCGGTTTCCGGGTTGATAATTCCCCAATTCACTTTATGCAGGAATACGCCGGAATATTTTGCTGAACCACTAAATAATGTAACAATACCAGTCTGGGTATCAAATGACGCGAAGTTAAGAATGGTAAAAGTAAGCAGAGTAATTGTTAACGCGGTCAACGCCGTTCTTAATGGACGACGACGCATGGTAGAAATACCCATGCTCATGGCAGCCATCATAGTACTGAATCGTGATACATCCGCGGAGTGAACAGTTGAGGTCATCCCCTGCAATACTTTCAACTCTGCCTCAAACTTTTGCATCATAATTACAATTACAAGTCCACTCAATAACATTAACGCAAAAGCAAGGAATATAACGACCGGTTGATTTGACACCTTGAATGCCGGGTGAATCAACCATAGTACGATAAATGTTGAAAAGAAGAATACGATAAACCAGCTTATCTGACGGTAAATATTTGTCGCGCCTATCAGTAATCTTTCCAACGCGAAAGCAAATGGAATAGCAAGTGCTAACAAAATTAATACCGCGCGCACCAAGTCCTGCAATGAATTATTGGTATCTTCGTAAACCGAACGGGAGGCGAAGAATGAAGAAACACCATATGCTTCACGTTGGGCTAAAGTGCTATCTTTTTTAGATGCTAATCTCCACAAATCTTCTGCACGACCATGCAATTCTTCAATTGAATTATTCATAACACCGCTATTCTGCAGTATTCCTAACCTATATGCGTTAAGTCTCCAGATGTCTGATGCAGAACGTAATGCGGATGCGGGGAACTCCCATTGATGTAATAAAGATATCCCTTCACCGTTAGCGAGTGTCGATATATCTATCTTCTTACCGGTTCTCTCATCCGTTTTTTCAGCCTTAATTTCATTTGACTGATCTAAAAACGCTAATTCCGGACCGTTAACTAAAGCAACCAGAGTGTTTTTGAAAAACAGTTTAATATCTTCAATTCTTCTTTCGCAATACCAGAAAGTAACGCCATCCTGAGTTGCGAAATATGATTTTGATACATCCAATGGCGAGTTAGTCATACCTTGCAATACGGTAGTATCACCGGCATCAATCTGCGGTGTCGGTATAATCGCGCCAGTACGGTTTGTAACTTTTATTTCACCATCCACGATTGCTCTGGTTTTACACATATACAAGTTCAAACGTGTCTTTACTAATTTAGATGAACTTAAGTCAGAATAAAACTCAACCTGACCATTATCATCATAAGTGACAGCAAAACCGTCATGTAAATTATTAGCAGGATCAGATTGTAATGGACCGGCGTAAATATTCGAGTTCATATCTGACATAAATACCTGGTAATTATTAAATGCTGGTATTTTCCGCGATTTATATTCAAAGGTTAATCCGGATGCTACCGGACGTACAGATATTGATACCACAGCACCAGTCATTGGTTTTGTTGGCATTGATGAACCCTGGGTTACACCAGTAATTGTAGGACCATCAATTTTTCCGCCTTTATCAACTTTTGGTCCATAATAGAACTGGTCAGGTGAAAAACTGCGGTTTTGTGATAACCCTTTATCCGAGTTAACATATTTCAGCAATTGTGCTAATTGTGATTGTTGTGATTGAATATTGGCGATATTTAATAATGGCAATGTGTCATCAGGCGTACCTTCACGCGATAAATTCTCCTGAATAGTGCCAAATACAAAATTGAATACGCCAATATGACCGGCAATTTCACCACTATGAATTAATGGGGAAGCCTGGAACATTCTGGTGGTAATTGCGCCATCAACCGAGTTTATCTCAAATCCCGGTAATGTAATTCCGGATTTTTGCATGTTTTCTACAACAGTTTTGAATGCTCCCTGAATACCGGCATATAATCCGGGATTGTCACCATTATTAGAATTATTATGGAAAGAAGAGTCACCCCCAATAATAACACCCCATCGTGAAGTATTATCACCAAATATAAGTGACGTATGTAATGATATCCATGATTTCCCTAAAGTATCATTTAACTGTTTGTCTGCTTTTAATTGCAGAGAGATATCGTCTAATTCCGCGCTTCTGTCGGTAATATCTTTCACTAAGTCTTTAACAAGTATGTCCAATCTATCAGCTCTTTCAATATATTTATTAACGATAATTAATCTGACCAAGTTATTACTATGATTTTCCATGTCATATCTATCTTTTTCACTTATATTCCAATCATTATGAGCTAACATCTTACGAATATCATTCCAATATTTTTTATCTATTTCTTTCTGTGCCCACATCTTTTTATTTGTTTCTATCATTGAATGTGCGCGTGCTTCTTCTTCTTTAGAAACTTTCGAATATGTCAGAGGATTTCTGAATAATTTCTCCCAATATAATGCTTGCTTTCTCCAAAGTTCAATATCAATATTTATTAATTCTACTTTTTCTTGTGCCTTAACCCTCATTCTACGAATCAGTTCATTAAGTCTGGATGCTTTTTGCAACATTTCTGCTTGTAAATCTATTTTTAGTATCATTCTATTAATTATCTCACTACTAATT
>CAZNLA010000350.1:0-5949 GCA_964573385.1 uncultured bacterium | reverse complement strand
ATAATGCCGTGGTCGTGTTGCTGTTAATAAGGGCATAAACAACGATATTAACAAAAAGACAACAATTATTTTAAACCAGTTTCTCTGCATGGCATTAGTTTGCCGAAAAAAACAGGTTATGTCAAAGTATGCAGCAAAAATGTATAATAGAGTTGTGGATTTATTTGATGATAAAACAGTAAACACCCCGCAAACAAGTATAATCGCGCAACCATTGGCAGCGCGAATGCGGCCTCGCACCCTGGATGAATATGTGGGGCAAATAGAAGTTATAGGGCAGGGGAAGCCGTTACGAAAATCGATAGAGGAAGATAAGTTAACTTCATTGATATTGTGGGGACCGCCCGGTTGTGGTAAAACTACTCTGGCGACATTAATCGCGAATTATTCCACCGCGCACTTCGAGTCATTTAGCGCGGTTACCTCCGGTGTGCCGGAATTGCGTAAGGTTATTGCGGCCGCAAAAGATAGAAAAAAGTTTCATAATCAGCGTACCATATTATTTGTCGACGAAATACATCGTTTTAATAAAGCACAACAGGATGCGTTTCTGCCGGTTGTTGAAGATGGCACGATAATATTAATCGGCGCGACAACAGAAAATCCGTATTTTGAAATAAATCCGCCATTAATATCTCGGTCGCGACTGGTTGTATTGTCTCAATTACCACCGGAAAGTATCGGTGAAATATTGAATAGGGCATTGGTTGATACAGAACGCGGATTGGGTGAGTTTGAGATTACCATAACTGATGAGGCACGTGACCATTTAATATTGGTGAGTGGTGGTGACGCGCGGACAGCGTTAAACGCCTTAGAGGAAGCTGCAAATCTGGCTGGCAGATGTCAACAGATTACCCTGGAAATTGCGGAAGAAGGAATACAACGCCGGGCAATGCGATATGACAAAGATGGTGACCAACACTATGACATCATCTCTGCTTTTATAAAATCGATACGTGGCAGCGACCCGGATGCGGCATTGTATTGGATGGCGCGTATGTTGGAAGCAGGTGAAGACCCGCGATTTATAGCGCGAAGAATTATAGTCCACGCGTCAGAAGATATTGGTAATGCGGATCCGATAGCAATATTAGTCGCTACCGCGGCGGCCCAGGCAGTGGAGTTTGTAGGATTACCGGAAGCGAGAATTAATCTGGCCCAGGCGGTCACTTACCTGGCGTGCGCACCTAAAAGCAATTCGGTTGTAGTTGCTATAAATGCGGCCCAGGAGGATGTGATTAAGGGTAGAATTACCCCGGTACCTGCCCATTTGCGCGACAGCAGTTATAAAGGTGCGGCAAAATTAGGACATGGCCAGGGATACAAATACCCGCACAGTTTTCCGGAGCACCATGTAAAGCAGGAATATATAATGCCGGAAACAAAAAGCCAACCATATTATAAACCATCAGACCAGGGATTCGAAAAGAAAATACAGGGAAGAATGAAGTTTTGGGGACATGATGAGAATATAGATGAATAACCCGCGGAAAAAGTTCCGCGGGTTATTATTTTAAGGTGATATTTGCAATCTTTAAAATTTAATTTTTAGATGCTTTGTAAAAACCTGTTTTTTAAAATGTTTGGGTTGAAGGTTTGTGGTAGGCTAAAACCACCCCGACCTTCGGCCACCCCTCCTTGCCAAGGAGGGGAACTTATACACAAATTGAATGTTTATGGATAATTAGATGTTTTAATAGAAGATAAATTGTATCGGTTAAATGGGAGGGAAGTTGTACCCAACTTCCACGACAGTGTCTTTATTAATAGAAAGAAGCGGATTTGACGACAAATCAAGGTTCGTAAATACAACACCACTAAAAAATCTGTCGTTGTATCGCTTTATTACATCATTATTCCGGTTCTATCGGGGAAGTTGAGTACAACTTCCCTCCCATTTACCAGCATTATTATTAAAAATGGCACTATCATTAAAGATGTGTATAAAGCACTGTCTTGCCAAGGAGGGGAATATAAAATGAAGGTTTTGATTATTATTACAGACATTATATTGTCAACTCATTACATAACTCCCCTCCTTGGCAAGGAGGGGGCAGGGGGCAGGGGGTGGTTTGGTTGATTATGTGATTTTTATGTTTCGCAAAACCTCTTCAATTTACAATTTACAATTTTTAATTTTTATAGGTAATTGCAAAACCTTGCATCACCCCGATGGGACAGACACCTTCCTGGCTTCGCCACTCGGTGTCAGTCCCTGATAGTTCTTCAATTTATCAATTTAAATCAGGAAAAATCATGTTTTGCAATTGCATGTTTAATTTGCAATTTACAATTTACAATTTGCAATTTAAAGTCCTGACCTTTTCACCAATACTGCGGTTGCCACTACGGTGTCGGATGATGGAGTAGTGGTGCCGCTATACATATCTTTTAATGATTTTGCGGTAATTGTTACTGTTTGTGTTGGCGGGTTGGTTTCGTCAATCACCTGACCACTGGTAGCGGAGAATCGAAGCATTAATGGTACGCTTTCCCCCGGTTTAACGGTGTATGTTGCCCACCCGCTGGTGAATACCTTCATGGTGCAGCTTATACCACTGATATCGTATGCATATACCCGCCATTTACTGCCAATGGTGGATGTGCTGGTGATAAGGAAATTGTCTGGTTGGTTACCATTATTTTTCACTACTATATAAAACTCACCCTGACGGTTAATCGGCATATCCATCTGCATAGTCTGGAAATCACCTGTGTCGTTTATTATCCCAACACCTATTAAAGGACTACCAAGTTTAGATATTGATATCGCCGCGTCCAGGCCGGATGTCGGGACAAACGCGATGGTGGTGAAGGTGTTCACCGTTGACCACGGACTAACGTTAATTCCCTGTTTTGCGCGTACCCGCCAGTAATATACAGTGATATTGGCAAGTGAGGCGGTGATACTGGTTTTAGTTGTTGATAATGTTGCTTTGTTGCTGAAGTCGGCAGTTGTTGAAATATCGATATCATATGCAAGCGCATTGGTAACAGGTGACCAAGTGAATAACTCGCTTAAAGGCACATCTATTGCGCCATCCGTCGGTGAGATTAGTGTTGGCGCAGTCAATGGTACAACTGCAACGGCGGTGGTGAATGCCCATAATGGTGAATACGCACTGCTTATTGCACTGGTATTGGTTGCCCGCACCCGCCAACTGTATCTTGTGCCATCTGTCAGTGCTAATTGTATAATCGCCGAAGTCGTGGTTACCACATTCGTCTCCACCGGCACGGTTGCGCTGGCAGCACTGTACAATTCGTATTCATAACTGACAGCACCGGATACCGGTTGCCATGCGATTGTCACTGGCAATTTTACTTTAACCGCGTTATTCACCGGTGAAACCTGTACCGGCACGCCAGGTACCTTTACGGTGGCGGTTATGGCAAAATCAGCGTCGCTGGCGTCAAATACATTATTGTTAGCTACTGAAGTAACTCTTACGCGATAGTCGGTGCCAGCTGTTTGTGTTGCTGGTACTGTCCAATTATACGTTCCGCTATTTGCCACACTGGCAGTTATGTTGCTGTTTAACGTACCGGCTTTGTACAGGTCTATCTTTACATTTCCGGTTACACCGGTGGATGTCCAGGTAATTACCTGCGCGCTTCCCTGCACCCACTGTTCGCCGCCATTAGGTGTGGTTACGGCGATGGTGGCAATCGGCGCAGCAGCAGTGATGGCAAAGTTACCCGCGCTTTGGCTGGCAACGGTGGAGGTGGTCACTGAACTTATTCTTACACGATAGTCAGTGCCAATTGTTTGTGTACCCGGTATTGTCCAGTTATACGACCCAGTATTGGCAACTGTCGCGGATATAACGCTGTTTAATGTGCCGGTTTTATATAATTCAATCTTTACAGTACCGGTAAGATTACTGGAACGCCAAACAATTGTATGTGCGGTTCCCTGTTGCCACTGTTCGCCACCGTTGGGGGATACAATGGTGATGGTTGGTGTCAGTGCGCTTGCGTTAATGGCGAAGTCAGCAGCACTTTGGCTGGTAATTGTAGCTGTCGTTATCGAAGAAATTTTAACGCGGTAATTAACACCTGCAGTTTGTGCTGCAGGAATATTCCAGTTGTATGAGCCTGAGTTTGCCACATTGGCAGATATCGTGCTATTTAGAATTCCGCCTTTGAAAAGTTCTATTTTTACATTGCCGGTAATGCCGGTTGATGTCCAGGTGATATTTTGGGCTGAACCCCGTAACCATTGTTCGCCACCAATTGGACTGGTTATGGTGATTTTGGGTACAACAACACCACCGGTGCCGATTGCGTATATTTTCCAGTCAGAACTTGCGAAATAAATTGTGCCATCACTACCAATGGTTGGGCTTGATCCAATGCCTAATTTAGCAGTGAATGCCCATTTCTGAGTTCCATCCGGGTTAATGGCGTAAAGTTTGTTGTCATATGACCCAACATAAATGGTACCATCACCACCAACAGCAGGACTTGAATAAATGTTACCGCCAGCAGTAAACGACCATTTAGGTACGCCGGTTGCTGATGCCAGTGCGTATAATTTATCATCATCTGATCCGATATATACAGTACCATCACTGGCGATTGCTGGACTGGAATAAACGTTAGAACTGGCAGTATATTTCCACAGTTCTTTGCCAGCAGATGTGATTGCGTAAATGGTGCCTCCATTTGACCCGACGTAGATAGTACCATCAGTAGCAATAGCAGGACTGGAATAGATGCTATTTATAGCGGTAAATGACCATTTCAAGGTACCATCCGGGTTTATTGCATATAACTTGGCATCATATGAACCAACATAAATTGTACCGTCAGTGGCTATTGCTGGTGTAGATTCTATCTTGTCACCGGTTTTATATGCCCATTTTTGCGTACCATCAGGATTTAGCGCATATAAATTAGAGTCGTCAGAACCGAAATATATAGTGCCATTCTGACTGGTTGTTGACCCGGACCGTATCATACCCTTAGTGGTAAATGCCCATTTTTGTGTTCCATCTGGATTAATTGCATAAAATATTTTATCATGTGATCCAACGTAAATAGTACCATCCGCACCTACAGTAGGTCCGGCATGTATCCAATTTTTTGCTTTAAATGCCCATTTTTGTGTACCGTCAGGATTTAATGCATATACATTGTTATCGTCAGAACCGACATAAATTGTACCATCCGCACCGATAGCCGGACTTGAATACGATATATTACCGGTATCAAATGACCATTTAAGGGTAGCAGTTGCCGGGCCATTAAATGGACTGCGTCCGGTATGCAGAACATCATGACGGAACATTGGCCATGGTCCATTGGCAGGGGCACCGGAAACAACAATTTCAAAATCCGCCGCGCTCTGACTGGTTATTGTTGCGTCCGCGACTTCACTTATCTTTATCCGATAATCTGTCCCGACGGTTTGTGTCGCCGGTATTGTCCATGCATATGTCCCATTATTGGTGATATCTGCCGCAATGACACTGCTTAAAACACCGGTTTTGAATAATTCTATTTTAACATTACCCGGGTTGCCGGTGGATGTCCATGTTATCGGGTGCGCACTTCCTTGTAACCAATTTTCACCGCCGTTGGGAGATATAATGGTGATGGTTGGTTTTGTTATCACATTCGCAACAATTTCAAAATCCGCCGCGCTTTGACTGGTAATCGTCGCGTCCGCGACTTCACTTATCTTTACCCGATAATCTGTCCCGACGGTTTGTGTCGCCGGTATAGTCCAGTTAAATGTCCCGTTATTTGCGATATCTGCTGCAATAACACTGCTTGAAACACCGGTTTTGAATAATTCTATTTTAACATTACCCGGGTTGCCGGTAGATGTCCATGTTATCGTGTGCGCACTTCCCTGCAACCATTTTTCACCGCCGTTGGGAGATGTAATGGTGATAGTTGGTTTTGTTATCACACCATTTGCTGTGACTTCAAAATCAG
>CAZNLA010000349.1:0-5957 GCA_964573385.1 uncultured bacterium | reverse complement strand
AAACCCAATTATTTCTATTTTTTCTGTAGGGAATGCCGTCCCCGGCATTCCTCTTTGATATAGAAACTCTCTATTAACGGAATGCCGGGGACGGCATTCCCTACAATTCAGACGGGTTTTGCAATTGCCTTTATAGTATGATATTTTTGTGGATAACTTTGTATTATGCCCTGGTATTACGGGGTAAATAAAATAGTAATCTTAAAGAAATGTACCATTATGGCAGGATTTTTATTATTTTAAACGAATTGTCATCATTATCATCTGATTGTTGGAGTATATTATGTTTCGTTTTTCAATAATTATTCTGTTATTAATTTTCATATTATTACCTGCTTTATCTGCAAATGCAGAATTGATTTTATGGGTAAAAGCGGAGGATTTGAATGATTTGGATGATCAGACGGAGATAACAGGTTGGCCGGACGCAAGCGGTAAATTTAACAATATGAAAGTCGTTACCGGGTCGAAACCAACCTTTGTTACTGAAGGAACATCTGGTAAACCGGCGGTAGTATTTTCTGGTAATTGCAACGGTAAAGATAAAGCACCACAAAAAATTGCCGTACCTATTACCGGTGAATTACGCGGTATAACAGTATTTGTCATTGGCAATAATCTTGGCCAGTCAAACTGGTTCTCTACCCACGGCGGACAGGGTGAATTACGGTTGATTGGCGCTATCCAGCATTGTGGCAGCACCGCAAATGTTGCCGGGTTTGGCGTGATGTCTAAAAAGACCGGAACACAACTTGCCGAATTCACTTGCGGAATTGATGAAACTGGTGCATGTATTTTGTCTAATTATATTAACGCGGAACTGGCGGGGACAAAAAGCAGTACAAACCCGAATTATGGCATTGTATGCGATCAACCATATTTTGGCGGGTATGAGGATTGGATGTCGTACCAGGGAGAGATTAATGAGATTGTCATGTACAATGGCGTATTGAACGATAAAGAGCGTAAAGAAACCGAAGATTACCTGTTGGCGAAATATGAACTGGTAAAAACGACTGAAAAGACCCCCAAAGCACCTTTTGGCTATGCCATACCTAAAGAACCTACACCGCCACCTACAGTAAAAAGCAAACCGGTATTAACCGGATTGCAAATGTGGGCATGTGCCGATGATATTGAAGGGAAAGAAAAAGGTCCGGTGGATAGTTGGCCTACATTGACCGGCGAAAAACAACCTATTGTGGCAATGAAAAATTCTGCTCCTACATTAATTAAGAACAGTATAAATGGTCACGCTGTGGTACGTTTCCAGGAAGAGTTTTCGGGTAAAAAACGCACATCATTCAGCGCAGTCGAATTGCCGTTTCGTGCTTCCTTGTCGGAAACCACCATGGTATTTGTCGGTCGCAATCTTGGCTGTATCGGACTGATAGATACAGCGCCTACCACTATCAATACACTGCGTCATATCGGTTCATTGCAAATGCCGCATGGGTCAAAGCTTGGCGGTGTTCCGTTTCATTCTATAGGTGGCAATGAAACGTCGTTGGGGATAATTACCGTAGGAAAACTGCCAAAAGAAGGTCAGTATTTGTCCACTTACGTTTTTGGATATCCCCAACTGCATGTTGAAGACCCGGCGACGGTGAAGGAAGTGTTGTTTCAAAAGCCGGTAATTGGCGTCATTAATCGTGGCGAATCTGGCTTTAATGGTGATTTGGCTGAAGTATTGATATATGACCATGCGTTAACTGCTGAGGAACGTTACCAAACTTCATTATATCTGGCGGAGAAATACGCGTTTCCGTTGAAAAGTCCAAAACAGGTGGCGTCTGAGCCGAAACCGCGGTCAAACTGGTCGCTGAGCTATACCCAATTGCCGCGTACCTGCAGTTGGTTGGGGAATACCGAGGATGGAATAGGACTGTGGAAGGGTATCCAGCATGGTATATTCACCATCTGTGTAATGCCCGACGGCACTGTCGGAGCTATATCGGTTTGGGATGAAGCCCACAAAGAGATAGGATTTTACAAAGATGGCAAGTCGGTCACCGGTACCGGTGGTGGTGGCGGCGCTTTGGTCAGCGATGGCAAGTATCTTTATGCCGGCGTAACCGGAATGGGTAATAAGAAAGTTGGCGTTCGCCGTTTGTCCATGGACCTGAAAGAAGAACCCTGGACAGCGCTTGGCGATGCTAAATGGTTGTATTTTGATACCCCGGAGATATGGCAGGAAACCTGCGGGCTTGCGGTAAGTAATGGCGAACTGTTTGTGACCGCGGATAAGACCGACAATATTTTTGTGTTCGATGCTGCCACCGGCGCGAAAAAACGCGAGTTGGCAATAAAATCTCCCGGCAGGATAACTACTGATAAAGCTGGCAATTTGTGGGTTGGCACTGCTGAAGGCGCTGTGCAATATGATCCGCAAGGCAAAGCAACCGGCAAAAAGGTTGCTGGTGTTGTGGCTGGTGGCTTGGCAATCGACCCGCAGAGTCGGTTGTTGATTGCTGAACGCGGTGACCGCCAGCAGGTGATTATTTATGACATCAGCGGAGCGCAACCGAAAGAAGTATCTACGATAGGAAAACGCGGTGGCATATTGGCGGCAAAAGGCATAATGTCCGATGATTGCCTGCTTGATCCCAATGGTGTCGGTGTCGATGCTGATGGGAATATCTACGTTTATTCGTCATATCGCATTCTAAGCTACACTCCGCAAGGCGTATTCCGCTGGAAAGTTGAGTGTAATGTATTCTGCCAGGTGGCGGATTTTGATCCTGCCGCTGATGGCAATGATGTCTATTATCGTAATTTCCATTACCGTGCGGTGCCAAATGAGAAACCGGGAAAAGACTGGTCATGGATTGGCTATACCGCCGATACCAAACGCTTCCCCGAGGCCGGCGAGGGTGGACCGCATACTATAATTCGCCGTTGGAACAATAATCTATATCGCGTCACCATGGGTGGGCAAATAACCTTTGCCCGCAAGGAACCGGGAACGGAGATATTTATTCCCTGTGCCGCGGTGGTGATGAATGAAGGAAGTAGCGGATATAAACGACTGAAAAATGCACCGGAGAAAGGACGCTACATCTGGACCGACCAGAACGGTAACGGATTGGCTGAAAAAGAAGAAATCCTTCTGCCGCCAGCAGACGCGCCACATAGCGAGTGGTCGAGTTTTAACTATGTAGATAGTAAAGGCGACCTGTGGGAACCGCAGGGAAGAAAAGGAATGCGCACCATTCCGCTGAAAGGATTCACTGATAAAGGGACGCCAATTTATGATTGGGCGGGGGAGAAAATAATCCCGCGTCCGGCGGAGTTTATCGAAGTGCGCCGGGTGATGTATTATCCGGAATCTGACACCATGTACCTGGGCGGCTACACCTGGGATTGCCAGCAATGGCCGGGCGAAATGTGGATTGACACCGGACGCGAAGTAATCCGCTACGATGACTGGAGCAAACCGACCAGAAAAGTTGCCGGTCGTATCCCATTTATCCCGGTGAATGTATCATCCTATGATATGCTACCATCCCGCGACTTGCTGTTCTATTGCCATGTAGATAGCTCAAGCATCTTTATCGTAAATACAAAAACCGGCAAAACCCTCGGCATCATCGAACCCGACCCGGATGTGGTAGGCACCGATATCGGTTGGGTAGACATGCCCGGCGGTGGAATCCACGTGTTTGAACGCCAAAATGGCGAAATAGTAGTAATGGAAGAAGAGTCGTATAAAGAACGCCAGATAGTATATCGCCTGCCGAAAGGCTTTGAGAATTACGTGCCGCCGAAATAATTTTTGACATGATTAAATAAATTGGCGAAGCTAAAATCATGTTCATCATGTTAATCATGTCAAAAAAAAATGTATTGAAAAACATCATCTTGGAGTCAAATAAATGAATAACAATTCACCCGTTTTAAACTGTGGTTCCCGCGATGGTAAATTTTTTATAATATATATCCGATATCATCGACAAAATCAGGATGTTAAAATCGGAACTACGTAAAAGATCTGTTGTCGTTACAATTTATTATTTTATCTATCCGGTTCTGTCGCGGGAATTGGGGACAATTCCCCTACCAATTACCAACATTTTTATTAAAAATAGCACTATTGCTAAAGATATGTATAAAGCACAGTTTGGCAAGGATGGGGCAAGGGTGGTTTTGAAGTGACAAGAGTGAAATTGGAAGAGAAAAAAATATATTTTATAGCTACAATCTTCTCTCTTTCCATAATCACCACGGGATTTTCGATATCGTTGCTATAAATTTTATAATGGAAAACTGGAGTGAAATATGAAAATTAAACGATTGCATATATGGTTGGTAATATTAGCATTATGTATATTTGCAATTCCATTCAGGAATCAGTTGCGCCGACCAATTACAGCTATATTGCATAGAATGAAAAAACGGTATACAACTGATGAACGGGTAGCACAATATGGTACTGTGGTTAAAGAACGATTAAAATCTTATTTTCATGAAAAGAATGTGGATTATCCCCCCAAATATATGGTTATTGTTGGTTTGAAAGATGAAAGAGAGATGGAAGTTTGGGTTGCTGGTAAAGATAAAAAGATGAAAATGTTGCGGAGTTACCCAATCCTCGGGATGAGTGGAGAATTAGGGCCAAAATTAAACGAAGGTGATAATCAGGTTCCTGAAGGACTTTACCGTATAGAATCGTTAAACCCCAACAGCAATTATCACCTTGCTTTGCGGGTCAATTACCCCAATAGCTTTGATTTACAACGAGGAAAAGAAGATAATAGAAAAAATCCAGGTTCTGATATTATGATTCATGGAAATATCTGTTCTATAGGATGCCTTGCTATGGGTGATGAGGCAGCAGAAGATTTATTTATTCTGGCAGCAATAACCGGGCTTAATAATATTTCTGTTATTCTCAGCCCTGTAGATTTCCGAATCAGAAAATTGCCGGATAATATGCTAACATTACCATTATGGACGGATAAATTGTATGATGATATTAAGCAAGAGATGAATAAATTACAAAAATAGATTATTAAGCGCAAATCATGTAAATCATGTCAAAAAAATATGTATTAAAAAACATCATCATGGAGTCAAATAAATGAATAACAATTCACCCGTTTTAAACTGGGGCATTATCAGCACTGGTCTGATAGCGGACAGGTTTGTTAAAGGCGCGATGAAGAGTGTAGCTAATAAAGTGCTGGCAGTTGCCAGTCGCTCACAACTGTCGGCAGATAAGTTTGCGGTTGAACATGATATACCACGGGCGTATGGTAGTTATGAAGCGATGCTGGCGGACTCAGATGTGCAGGCGGTATACATTGGCACACCGCACCCAATGCACGCGGAATGGGCTATAAAAGCGGCAAATGCCAGCAAACATATCCTGGTGGAAAAGCCCATCGGGTTGAATATTCATGAAGCCATGGCGATGGTGGATACGGCGCGGCGAAATGATGTTTTTTTGATGGAAGCATTCATGTGCCGTTGTCATCCACAGATGAAAAAGTTGGCAGAACTGGTGCAGAGCGGGATAATTGGCGAAGTGCGAATGATTCATGCTGAGTTCAGTTATTTTACCGACGCGCCGGATGACAGTCGTTTTTTCTCGCATGCACTTGGCGGTGGTGGTATTCTTGATGTCGGTTGCTACCCGGCATCTTTTGCGCGTTTCATTGCTGGTGCTGCCATAGGCAAACCATTCGCGAATCCTGTAGAATTAAAGGCTTGCGGAGTATTGGGAGACACCGGCGTTGATGCCTGGACCGGCGCCACCGCAAAGTTTGAAAATGGCATAGTCGCGCAAATGACCACCGGTCTGAAGATTCCGGGCGGAAGTCGTGCCCGTATTGTGGATACCGCAGGCTGGATAGAAGTGCCGGAACCGTGGCTACCTGGATTTTACTATTCACCTGCTATTATAAAAATAACCAAAGATTACGGTCGTACTTTTGAAGAAATTGTAATTGATTGCG
>CAZNLA010000348.1:0-5984 GCA_964573385.1 uncultured bacterium | reverse complement strand
CCCATCTATGGTTTCACCTGTCTTTACCCCGGTGTGGCTGCCATCAACCGTTATTGGCACTGTTGATGGCGCGGTGAAATCACCAATTGCTCTCCCGGCAAATTGAAATATGAATCCATAATTATTTGTACCACTGTTAATACCGGCAGAAGGACAAACTAATAACTGCGGTTCCAATGCGAGTTGGGTCCAAACTGTGGCGGAACCGGGCAAAGATTCCTGGTTGTCCTGGATTGACATTATTACCGCTTGGGCAAGTTGTTTTTGATTTGAGATGCAGGTTGTCTGTCGTGCTTTTTCACGGGCTTTTGAGAATACCGGCATTAATATTGCGGCCAGAATCGCAATAATCACAATAACGACCAGTAATTCAATAAGTGTAAAACCTTTTTTCATTTTTCTTGTCCTTTATCACCTGGTTAAAGAATGACATTATTTTACTCGTCTGCGGTAAAGATTACAATGTTTACGTAACGGTAATCATTTAATTACTCCAGGACTTTCGCTGATGGTCGCTTCGACAGGTTCAGTGACCTAAAACGAGACTACTGTTAAAGCAAAATATATAAACCCGCGAATGATAATGTTGTTATCGCGAAAACCATATATGCCCACATACTACTTGCCAGTCTTCTGTTATCCAGATCAATTTGAAATATGACAGACCATGTTTTCGAGGTGATTACTCCATTTCTCACCCGGTCTCTTAAAAATAATAACAAAATTAATGGCGCTACAACTGTTACAAAAAATATAAAAGCCTGAATGCGGGGATTATCAACAGTATGTTCTAAAGTAGTTTGAATTAACATGCCAATAAGTGCTGCGCAAAGGATTATTAAATTAAATGCAATTAATTCGCATGTTGTAATGATGATAGTTTTCTTTAACATATTAACAGGGTCTATTTCCGGGTGCAATTCGCAATATGGTTTAATAATTTTTATAAATGACGCATACCATGATAAACAGAGAGATATTACAATTAATATCCAAGGCATAATATGGTTAAGGAACAGGAAATTAATGACATCAATAACTTTAAACTTTCTTTTACTGAATTCAGCAGTTATATCAGATGAAGGATTAGACATGAAATATTTTATTTGCCAGATATTTCCCGCGTTTTTCACTTTATAATCAATATTGGATGACGTTGCTGCATAATTCTTTCTGTCTTCAATTGATTCGTCAACCGACTGAACATAGAGCGAATTCTGGTAATCAAGAAATAGCCGTCTGAACTCATATCTATCTGTTCTACTGCCGTATTCCGGTGCTGTCACACTCAGTTGCATCTTATCCGGACAGGTGATGTATACTTCTGTTGATGGAATTGGTTTTGACCAGGCGGCACCAGTTCCCAATGGATAAATATATTTATTACCTGTCAGTTTATGTGAAAAGGTATACATTATCCCTTTCCCAAATCCTCTGCGATTATCCTTTTTAACACCAGTTAATTTCATTACCGCAAAATACCGGGTTTTATATTTCATCAGTGGTTCAATTAATTTTGCAGGCAAGCCACTTTGCTTTATCAGTTGTTGCAGGTCGTTGCCTTCGGCGTTTATTTTATAAAGCATTGCTTTTGCATGTGGTGTTGATGATACCTGGAATGCGCTGATAGCATTACTGCCACCCTTTGCGCGTGCTTTTGCGAATATCGGGAAAAATATGGTGGATAATATCCCGACAGGTGCCATACAGGCTAATTGTAAAGGCAGTGAATAATTTGTTAATGCCTTTTTATTTAAATCAGAAATTTTATTATTTAGTGGATCTAATATTTCTGTAAACTTTTCTGTTGAGTTTTCTTCTGAAATAACAAAATTGTCAGGTTGGTACCAAAATGGCAGGATATATGTAATGGATTCGCCTTCGGGGATATCCGTGATAGATATATACATCGCAACATCGGCACGGCCTTCCTGAAGTTTAATTACCGCTAACTGATGCGTTTCCTGAATGCGTGTAAATACTTTACCTTTACTGTAAGCAAAACCGTCAGCCAGGCTGTTTATTGTTAATATGCAGATTATGAAAAGTAAGATTATATTCCTCATGTTTTTTCCTTTAGTGCCACACCCGATTGTTTGGACACATATTTAACTAATGCCACCGCTTGTAGTAACATTAGTTAAATGTGATTTTTTCCGGACTTACAGTGGTAACATAATGACAATTGCTCTAACCGTCACAAACGATTGTAATCCTGTCTAAATTGTAGCACTGCCTTTGTAACTTCGTCAATGTCGTGAAAGGAACGACCAAAAAAATAATATCTCATTGCTATTTCAATAGAATCGTTCAACAATCCAATTTACCTTTATAAAATATTGATTTATTTGTATATAACAACCTGTTATTTACTTGACCGGATTACCCATATTTGTGATATCATTTTTTAGATACCGGATTGTTGAAATTAAAAATTATGGCGGGACAAAACTGATGATTAATAATAAAATAAATTTCTCCTTTTTATTGCTGTTGTTACTTATAAATGGTAGCGGTGTGTTATTGCCGGTTATGTCGCACGCCAATGAACCACTGGCGGTTTTTACTGCGACAGAACGCCTGAGTATTGATTGGCCGCAAACACTGGTAAATTACCGGATTTCACTGGTGTCGGGTAAAGCAAAGCCGAAAAATGTCCGGCTTGTGGATGATGCCGGTTATGAACATCCCGTTCAGTTGTCACATGTTACTTGTCACCGCGATGGTTCACTGGCGT
Source organism: uncultured bacterium (assembly GCA_964573385.1). Classification (GTDB taxonomy): domain Bacteria; phylum Armatimonadota; class Hebobacteria; order CAIYQO01; family CAIYQO01; genus JBAXQQ01. The sequence continues at coordinate 3,247 of CAZNLA010000348.1, read as the reverse complement.
CAGCATGGGTATCGTTTTTCGCGAAGCTACCAAAAGATGGACGGTATAGTTACCAACTTTTATCCGGTAAACCTGCGATTTATAACCAGGTATCGGCAAAAATCAATAAGAATTTTATATTATTAGACAATGGTAAAACGGCGGCGCGTCTTCCTTTCGGTGAAAAGAATTACCATAAACCTCGATTATTGCAGGCAGAAGATACAGGTGATGGTTTCAGCGCGTCTGTACCTGGGCCATTACAGGGGGTACGTTTACAAAATGGTGTATGGACGGCCCCGGCTTATTTTTGTGCGGCTAACCCGGTATTCGCTCCACGTGTAAAATCTTACATCGGGGAGATTACGGCCAATGGCCCGCTTTTCTCTGAAGCACGGATTCAATATAAATTCAGCAATGGCGGTTACTATACCCTGACAGCGCGGTTGTTAGTCGGTGATAGTTCTGTCCGCATAGATGAGCAGATGGATTTGCGGGAAATTCGTCCGGACCGTGACTGGAAGGTGATAATTCCACTTACTGATTCCGATAACGGTTTTCGTCCGGATGCTGTGTGGTGGTCAACTCCTGAAGGTCGGTTGTTTAAATCAAATGAAAAATTTGAAGATGAAGTCGTTAAGGCAGGATTTACAGCATTGCCGCAGGAACGTCGTTATCTGTCCAGTATGACTTTTAATACACTGGAACCTAAACAGACCCTGATGTCAATGGCAGCATGGTATCCATACGCGCCGGTTGCTTATTATGCCGGGTTATGCGAACGCGCCGAATTGAAAAAAGAAGCGAAAGAAAAGATTACTTTTGTTGGTGTGATGCCAATGCATGCCGGTAATTGGCGTGGCATACCGGAGTCATCTAATGGCGATTTGTTGGGTTATGCCGGCGGACGGGCAGCAATAGCATGGCCGCTTACTGTATCTCCACATCCGAATACTCTGTTACATACCGGCGAATATGACCCGGAATTGCCATATTCATTAATTCGCCGGCAATGGGCATATATGGCTGGTCCCATGAAGTACCACAACGATTTGCTTGCGTTTCGCCGTTATGACGCATATGTTAATCTGGATGATTACAAAGACTGGGTATTGGAATGGCCTGCTGATGCGAAGATAACCTATCCCCGGTTAGTCACTACCAGTGAACATTTAGCACAGGTAAAGGCTAATCCTGACGCGCATCCGATGTCGGGTGAACTGAAAAAGCTATTGTCATTTGATGATGATAAATCGCGCGCTAAATCGTTATATACGGCGATGGCATCTGATAATTATTGGTCAGGCGCGCGCGGACACGCGTTGCGTTGTCTGGGACGTGATGCTGAAAACATGCGAAGCACTGGTTGGGTTGCTGGTTTTCGCCACTCGCAGAAAGGGGCATGGACAAATAGCGCTGATGAGTTGTTGTCCAGTCAGCATATTACCGTCGAAGAACGCGTTCGCTTACGGGCCTGGATAGCGGCATGCTGTTACGCACTGGCAGAACCGGATTTTAATCCGCGCGGCGCAATGGTACATTTGGGTAATCCCAATATGCCGATGAACCGTTTTTTCGGTCTTACTTTTGCATCCGCGCTTATCCCTGACCATCCGGAAGCAAAACGTTGGCTGGATGTGTCACGACAATATTTAAGATATAAACTAGCGCAGAATACCGCACCGGGTGGTGGATGGAGCGAGTTGATGACCTACTATATGTCAGCGGCAAGCCATGTTATGCAGGCGGCGATGGTATTGGATAATCAGGGATTGCTGGATGACCATACCACCGAGTTGGCGGCACAGGCCGGTAGTTTTCCCATGGACCTGCTGGCACCACACGACCCATGTTTTCGCGCCCGTACTTACCCGGCCTGGGGGCATGAGGGGTATTGGGTTATTCCAACACAATGGTTGCCGGTGGCGGCATTTATGAAAAAACGGAACCCGGAATTGGCAAAGAATATGGTATGGGCATGGGATCAATTGGGCCGTCCAATGGAAGACCATCACGACGCGGGTTTCAGTCCACGCACAATTATTCATGCTGATTTGTTAAAGGATATAAATGATACTCCACCGGCACGTTTTAAAAGCAAATGGATACCCGGATTCGGGGCAGTGATGCGCGCGCACGCGGGTGACCCGGATGAGACATTTATTGCATACCGTCAGGGATATATGGTGAGTCATTGTGATGCTAACCAGGGGGATTTTACCATATATAGCAAAGGTGTGCCTTTAACATCATTGAGCTTATTCCAATACGCTATTTATAATAATGGTCCATACCAGAAACTTTATGAGACTTTCGGTTGGCACAATCGGGTGCGGTTTGGCAACCAGCAAAACACCGGTGGATGGCCCGGTGGCGGTCCTGTATCACAAGTGCATCGTTTCTTTTCCAGTGATTCTGCCGACTATCTGCGCGGGGTTGGCGACTATGCTCCGCAACAATGGACGCGGCAATTGCTATTCCTTAAGGGAAAGGCAGCGTCCGGTCCTAATTATCTGCTGCTACGCGATAGTTTTGCACCGCTGAAAGATGGCACGCCTGAACAAAAATGGTGGTATCTAGGTACTGATGGGCAAACAACACAGGTACAACACAGTGAAGATGGTTTTACTTATACCAGCGTGTGGGGTCCAAAACTGGATGTTCATTTGTTAGCGCCGACACAGGCGACAATGGAATCAAAGCAGGCAACTCAAAAAGGACCGATGTATAATCGCGCAGCGGCATTATGGAAAGCCGCCGGTAATCCTATTGATGGCACAACTGTCGAGGAAACGACGACGGTCACCGCTGTCGGGCCAATTGCCGCCGGACAGGATATTATGGTCGCTTTGTATCCGCAGGGAACTAAAGAAGAATTACCTGCGTACCAGGTACTGGGACCAGGTGCTGTGAAAGTCACAACAAGTGAAGGAACTGATTACGCGTTTTTAAGCTGTGACCGGATGGCATTTACAGGTGATGGTATAACTTTCTCTGGCCGCGCGGGTGCTGTGCGGTTGTATAAAGATGAAATACATCTGGTGATAGCGGAAGGACCGGGCGAAATTAGTTATGGCGGGGTGACAATACGCAGTGAAGTGCCGGTTACGAAAATTATCCGGCGCGCGCAATTGTCGCAGATGTCTGTTAGCGTACCTGCCATGGCGCATGATATCCGGTTTGTTGTTGACCGCGCGGATTCCAAAACAACACCGGTGCAACCGGGCGTAACACGTTATAATTTCGCCGGTGGCCGGGCATGGGCATT
>CAZNLA010000347.1:0-6015 GCA_964573385.1 uncultured bacterium | reverse complement strand
ACCCATGGGGAAATACAGCACCTGTACCTGGCGTTCACGGCCAGTTTAAAGGCGCTGCCGCCCAGGGCGCGCGTTTACCACGACCGGCGACCGAAGAAGCCGGTGTGGTAGTTAGAGGCTCATTCCCCGCCGGCGCAAGCCGCGATGGCGTTATGGATATGGCGGGCAATGTCGGTGAATGGTGCACAGACTGGTATGATTACTACAAACCGGAAGCGAAAAATGACCCATGCCAGCAAACCGCCGGCAATTATCGCGTTATTCGTGGAGGGTCATGGAGTTGGTATGGTTACAGCCAACGGGCATCTGACCGCGAGTTCAACAGCCCTAATTATCCCGGCCACGCCTATTACGGATTCCGACTTGCAATTTCTGACGCGGGATGGAAGAAAATGGTAAATGGCAAATAGAAAAGGCTTTGGCAAAACCTGTTTATTTTAATATTCAGGTTACAGATTTGTGGTAGGCGAAAACCACCCCGACCTTCGGCCACCCCTCCTTGCCAAGGAGGGGAACTTAAAATGAAGGTTTTGATGGAGAAAATAAACCATAATTTTATCAATTAACTATCATAACTCCCCTCCTTGCCAAGGAGGGGGTAGGGGGTGGTTGGGTTGATTTTCACATGTCTGATTTTTATTAACAGAGGTTTATTATTGTGACAATGAAAAATAATAATATGGTTTGGACATGGTGCGGTTGGGAACCGTTGCAGTTTTATCGCCGGTTGGGCGGTTTTCATGAGGCGCAGGAAGGGAATGCCTTGTGGGCGGATGACTGGCGGGCACTGCTTGATTCTGAAGAGTGCGCTGGTAAATTGGTGGAAGCCGGGATTAACTGGGTCACCACGCATTTTTACAAGGGATTTGGTTTGGAATCGGAAAATGAGGAAATCACCGCAACCGCAAAGATGATAGCGAATTATCACCGCCATGGCGTTAAAGTATTCACTTACATTCAATACGGTACAGTGATGCCGGAGACGATTCAGGCGGAAAGCGAAGAGTCGAAAAATTGGGGCAGATTAGATTGGAATGGTCAGCATGACGGCCACCCTTATGAATATGGCGACCAGTATTGGCGCGCCAAACCATGTGCCAACCAGCCCGGATTTCGGGATTATATGCTGAGATGCGTTGATAAAGCTATCGAAATTGGCGCGGACGGCATCTGGATTGACAACCTGCAGGCAGATGGATGTTATTGTCCGTGTTGCCAGAACACTTTTCAGGAATATCTGCGGAAAAATATTGCCGACCCCTGGCGACAGTTAGGAGTTCATGATTTAACCAAGGTGTCGATTCCGCGGGCAGAACGTCCGCGTGACCCGGTTTATCAGGCATGGTCAGCATTCCGGCGTGAAGAAACAAAAACCAGTTTGCGTATGCTGGCGCAACGGGCACGGCAACTTAAACCGGATGTTCTGGTTGCTGTAAATGTCGGCATTGGCAATCATCAACGGGCATTGATAGAAAATGGCAACTGGTTCGGTAACCTTGACTGTGTTGATTATACCTACGCGGAAAATGGATTTTTCCCAAATTGGCGAGACGGAAAAATTATAACTCAAAGTTGGCCGATGGGAATTGCGGAATCGATTGGCATAAAAATTGTGCCGGGTGCCGGTAATCCGGGTGGGCGTGTGCCGGATAAATCTCAACTTCGCCAGGTTTTTGCGGAAAGTGCAATTAATGGTGGTCACTCTTTTGGAGGACCATGGGGTTTACGCGGTGAGGATGGCGGCGCGGAACCGATTTTATTGCGCGATACAGAATACCGTAAGGCACATCGGCAATTAGTTGACTGGTATCAGGAACATTCTGAATTATTTTCAGGCAGTGTAAATGCGGCACCGGTGGCATTGTTATACAGCAAGGAAGCGATGATAGCAGATGAAAAAAACAGCCGGATAGTATTTGATTCCATGGTGCAATTATTAATGCAACATCAAATCCCATTCCGGTATATCCTAAGCGACCGTTTGGAACAACTGGATGGTGTTTCTCTGCTTATATTGCCACGTGTATTGCCGATTAGTGATGAACAAAGTACGGTTATCAACAGGTTTACCGCAAATGGCGGACGAGTGCTGGCAATCGGCAGAACGTCATTGTATGACGAAAATATGCGGCAAAGACGCGATTACGCGTTGACACAGGTATTTGGCAGGTCATTCAGCCAACAATTTGAGTCGGAAAATGGAAACGCGATAATTGTTAATCCGCATAACGGGTCAATATTTATTCCAGGTGAATGGGGTATATCGGCAAATTGCCGGATATCCGGCGACCGTATTGCCCGCGCTATTCGTGACGTGGTTGACATGCCGCAGGTAATATCTCCGCTGCCGACAGTGGGAGTGACATGGCGATTATTGCCGGATGGCAGATATGTGGCAGGACTACTAAATTATGACGAAACAACGGTGAATGGCGTCATGCTGCAAGGTAAAGGCACTGTGCCGGAAATCACATTTTATAATGTTGATAATGAATGCGTAAAATTAACGCCGGTTGTGAAACAGAATGAATGGCGTGTCACATTACCGGCATTGCAGGCTGAAGGGTTTGTTGTGCTCAGAAGAGGAATTGCGAATGAGTAGTCAGATGGGTTTCAATTATTCACCGTCATTGTATCACCAGCAATTGATGCAGGGAATAGTGCCATCGTTATCTTATTATGATGGTGATGTAACAGCATGGCAAAATAATTTACGTAATAAAGTTTCTGAATTGCTGGGTTTTGATTTTCAGCATGGTAACCGGGTGCCATTAAACGCGCGTGTTTTGTGGCGACGCGATCATGAATATGGCGTTATTGAAAAAATAGTATTTACCAGTGAAGATATGGTGGATGTACCCGCGTATTTATGTATACCTTCAAATGCTGTCGCTCCTTATACCTGTTTTATTTGTCTGCAGGGACATACTTCCGGAATGCATAACTCCATAGGCGTTGATTTTAATGATGAGTTAACCCCGATAGATATAGATGGTGACCGTGATTTTGGCATTGGTTGTATGCGCCGTGGAATAATGGCATTGTGTATAGAACAAAGGTCATTTGGTGAAAGACAGGAAAAACATCAACCACAGCATCTTGATTATCTCTGTCATCAGGCGGCAATGAACGCGTTATTAATTGGACGAACACTGTTGGGTGAACGTATTTTTGATATTGACCGTGGGATAGATTATTTGTCTGAACGTGGCGATGTTGATATGGCAAGGATTGGTGTAATGGGGAATTCCGGCGGTGGCACCACCACATTATTTTCCGCTGCTTTGTTGCCAAGGGTTCGGTTTGCCATGCCTTCATGTTGTTTCAGTACCTTTCAGGCATCTATTCAGTCAATGTTCCACTGTGTCTGCAACTATGTGCCGGGTTTGTTGCAATATGTTGAAATGGGTGATATAGCCGGTTTAATCGCGCCAAAACCATTGATAATTGTCAGTGGTGATGCTGATGGTATATTTCCCATTAATGAAGCCCGGGCAGAGTTCGCAAGGGTAAAGCGTATTTATGAATCCGCAGGTGCCGCAAATGATTGTCACCATGTTGTTTGTCATGGTGGCCATCAATTTTACGCGGACGCGGCATGGCAATGTTATTTTGAGAAGTATACGTGATAATATGTCAACCAAATCAACAATAACCATACCGGTACAGTTAGCCGCGCCGGCGCCATTGTCGCCGTGGTTCCGTTTTGGCATCATAGACAGTTTTTTGCCCGGGCAGAAAGAGACTATGACGCAGGTACGCGTATTGAAAGACTTTTGCCTGCATTTGCAGATTGAGGGTAGTAGTTGGGTATGGTGTGAAGATTTAAATGGCAGTATTGATATTCACCCCGGCGATTTACTGTTTTTTCCACCCGGTTTTATCCACGCCTGGGCATACACCGGTGAGACGCATTTGGCGATACATTTTGATTTGCAGCATGATAAGTCAATAACGCCGAGAAATTATGAACAGTCTTTTGGAATGATAGATTTTATTGACGAAACCGGACATTATAACCCGGTTTCTGTGATGCCGGTATTTAATTTGTTTTTCCCGGGTCAGTCGGAAAATGATGGTTGGCATATCCCCATGGTGACAAGATTAAAAGATACCGCGGTATGGCAGGAACGTCTGAGTTCACTGGTTTACCTGTGGCAGACGGAATCGCTGGATTCGTTAGCAGCAGAGATATCTGTATGTCACACAATAATTCGGGCTATTGATTCGCTTGCATCTCAATCAACATATAGCAATAAAAATGTTGATGACCCGCGGGTGGTCTCGTTTTTACAACGATTACAAAATCCCGCGGAACTGGCTGCCGCCGCGATATGCAATATTGAGGAATTGGCTAAACAGATAGGGATGAAAACAACTACTTTTTATCAGACATTTAAGGCGGTAACCGGACGTTCTCCGCACCAGTATATTCGCGAACGGCAGATACAACAGGCCGCGACATTATTAAAAAAATCATCGCTGCCAATCCGGGTAATCGCGGAATCAGTCGGCTTCAGCGATTCATTCCATTTTTGCCGGGTATTTCACAAAATAACAGGATCATCACCATCACATTTCCGGCGGCAACCATAAAATTATAAAGTTGAATAAATATCCATAATTGCGCATAAATATCCATGTATATTTTGCGTAATTAATAATAAAATAAAAGGGGAGATTATTATGAAGAATGTTAAATTAGGCAAAACCGGTATATCGGTTAGTCAAGTTGGTTTTGGCGGCTTGTTTGTTGCATCTTTTTCCGCACAGTATGATGACGCGCGTAATGCTGTTCAACGTGGAATAGAGTTAGGTATCAACTATTTTGACACCGCCCCCGGGTATGGCAACAGCGAAGAAGTGTTGGGTAAGGCATTGGAAGGCGTGAAAAGCCCGATAATTTTATCCACCAAACTTGGCGGTCGTCCACAACCTTTTTTACCGCAGGACAAAACTTGTCTGCGGTCAAGTGTTGAGGAAAGCCTGCGTTTACTTGGCCGTGATTGTATTGATATTCTGATGATTCACGAACCGGACCGTCCCGGCCAATATGACTGGTGGACAGATATGGTTAATGTGGAAGGTCCGGTATTGGAATTACTGGACGAATTGAAAGCGGAAGGGAAAATTAAGCATATCGGTTTAGGCGGCACCACCACCAGCGAACTGGCGCATCTTTGCCGAACCGGAAAGTTTGATGTTGTACTGACAGCTTATAACTATTCATTGTTATATCGCGAATCCGCATTGGAAGTAATACCGGCGGCAAAAGAAGCCGGCATGGGAATTATTATAGGTTCACCCCTGCAGCAGGGAGCATTGTCGCGCCGTTATGATGAACAGTTGAAATCATCTGCGGCATACTGGATATCAAAACCCAGACGCGAACAGTTCCAGGCGCTTTACGCGTTATGTGATGAATGCGGTATGTCATTGCCGGAAATGGGAATCCGTTTTGTGCTGAGCAACCCGGATGTTCATTGTGTGTTAATGGGCGCTAAATCTGCCGCGGAAGTGGAACAGAACGCCGCGGCGGCAAATGCCGGCGCGTTACCCGCGGATATGCTGAATAAATTGGCAGAAATTGCCGCTATGGTTCCATTCCGACCATTTGGAGAACCGTTTGGCATCGGTTGGATAATCGGTAACCCTGCGTCATACAAAGGACAGGGACAAGCTTAAATATAACAGGACCTTCGCTTTTAATGGAAAAATATGCTTACAAGGTCGTTTCAACAGTCTCAGCGACCTGTCACTGAACTTGTTGAAATGACCTTAAGCGAAAGTTTCGATATAATTAAAGATGCAATGTTTGAAGAGGAATATAGCTAATGCGTACTGAAATTGAAGACCGATTTTATCGGGTGTTAACATACCAGAATGTTGACCGTGTTCCGGATATTGAGTTCGGTTATTGGCCACAAACTATCCGTCGTTGGTTGGGCGAGGGTTTGCCGGCAGAATACGCGAGTGAAAAGAACCAGATGTTTAGCAGTAAACTGGATAGTTTCT
>CAZNLA010000346.1:0-6019 GCA_964573385.1 uncultured bacterium | reverse complement strand
AGAATAATTATGACTGACAAAAACAGTCATACTGAACAAAAATTAGATATTTTGATAGTCGAAGACAGTCCTGTACAGGCAACGATGTTGCGTTACCTGCTTGAACAGCATGGATATCAGGTAACGGTTGCTACCAATGGTCAGGAAGCGTTAGACCGTCTGGCTGAACACGAATTTGAATTAGTTATCAGTGATATAACCATGCCTATTATGTCTGGATTGGAACTTTTGGAAGAAGCCAGGCAGATGTATTCGAAAACTGCTTTTATCATGCTTACGGGTGTTGATAGCCAGGAAACAGGATTAAAAGCGCTGGAATTAGGTGCTTACGTATATATAATTAAACCATTTCAGGCTAACGCGTTGATGATTAATGTCGCAAATGCCTTGCAACGTCGTGCCCTGGAAAAATTGCGGGACGATTACGAGACTCAACTTGAACATGAAGTACATGAACGGACTAATGAAATCCGGACAACTCAGGAAGAAATCATGTTTAGGTTGGTTACCGCGTCTGAATACCGTGATTCAGAAACTGGTACCCATATTAAGCGAATTGGACATTACTCGGCACTTCTCGCCAAGTCATTAGGGTGGGACGCAATAGCTGTTGATGATTTGAAGTTAGCAGCACCCATGCATGACGTAGGGAAGATAGGTGTACCAGATAGCATTTTGTTGAAACCGGGAAGATTAACAAAAAAAGAGTTCGCGCTTATGAAAAGACATACCGTTATTGGCGCAGAAATGCTGAAAGGTTCTAATATCCCTGTTTTAGGTATGGCTTATGATATCGCTTTATCACATCATGAGAAATTTGATGGTTCCGGATATCCGGTTGGGATTAGTGGTACAAATATACCACAGTCTGCCCGTATCGTGGCGGTGTGTGATGTATATGACGCGTTATCAAATGACCGGGTATATCATCCGGCAATGCCGGAAGAACAGGTTATGGGAATTATGACAGCAGGCAGAGGACAACATTTTGACCCGGAAATATTCGACCATTTTCTGCAATTACTTCCGGAGTTTCGTCGGATTCGCCAATCGTCTTTTGATAACAAATTAGAATATGACATTTAAATGAAGTATAATGGATTTATCCACTGGTATTAAATCTTTTTTGCCAATCTGTGTGGTTTGGGTGGATATTTTTCATGCATGCTGAAAAAAATAAAATTAATACAGACCTTATTACATGGGATGCTGATTTTGTGGATAAGGTTACTATGTCGCATTACCCCTGGATTACTTTCCATTTTCGCGTTTATGAGAATATTCTTCTGGATAATATCGAGTGGCGTGAAGATGCTGATGGTTATCAATCTTCATCCTGTTCACATTTTTCTTTTGCTACCAATGCCACTGAATTATTATTTGACGCAGTAGATTATGTCCATTACGGTGAATTGGTTACCCCGGTAATATTAGTAGATGATATATTTAAGATGCGACTCCCAAACCTACCGGAAAATGAAAAATCGCTGATAATGCCATTGTCACTACCCGCAGGAGAGAAAAAAATAACTGTAATCAATTCATTACAGACAAACTGTTCGTGGGGTGGTATACCAAAAAGTTATGTTGTACGTTCAATATATTCCAATGCTCCGTTAGTTTTAGTTGTGCCGTGCGAATCTGTCAGAAAACGTCTGGTTATTTATGGTGATTCAATTGTTGCCGGTGATCACGCGGATATCCCGGGGATTCGGTCATGGGGTACCTTACTTCGCCAATATTATGATGTCGCTTTTGAAGCATCCGGTTGGAAACGCCTGCAGGACGACATGAATAACTTTGCCATGGTAGCCAGTCGCATCTCCTCATATCATCCAAATGTAATTTGGTTAGCAATAGGGACAAACGACTTCCAGGGTCCGGATAATATGGACATTAAAAAATATTCGGAAATATATAGGAATTTCATCAATATCCTGCATCAATATTCCCCCGCGTCAACAATAATCGCGCAATCACCCCTGGTGACATCAAATGCAAATATCCCCAATGCCGCCGGTAACATCCTTGCCGATTATCGCATTGCCATACAAAATGCGACAACCGATTGCCCATGGTGTAACTACATAGACGGCTCAAAAATCCTGAAATTATCAGACCTTGCAGATGGCATACATCCCAACACTCCTGGCATGGCAAAATATGCAGAATGGGTAAAAAGGTATCTGTTTAGTTTATAGTTTTCTGTTTTTAGTTTAATTACGGTGTAAACGACCTGGGACAGGCAAAAATCCGGTATGCCATTAAAAATATTACCGGGATTAAATTTGCCGGATTTAACCCAGTCCCATGCATTTTGAAGAAGATTGAGGGAGAAGACTGGATAGTTTCACTGTTTAAATTGTATTTTTTTATTCATTTTTCAATAGGGATTTCGCTGAAAGCCGCAGTCAGGATAGAAATTCCGTCGCAACTATTAATAACCCGCAGTGTCAAATAAAATCACATTTATTATAAAAAGGTGATATTTATGAGAAAAGGGTTTATTTTTCTGTTAGTGCTGTTGGCATTACAGATATTTGCTGCGCCACAGGTGCAGTTGCTGCAACCGCTGGGACGTACCGCGTATCAGACGAATGAATTGATTGATTTATCGGTGGTTCGCAGTGACACCGCGGCACTGCCTGCGGGTTTATTGCAATTGTTGCTTACCGGCGAGGATGGCAGCAAGTTGACTTTCTCCTTCCCGGTGTCAGCAGTGCAATTGGTGGGGAATAACGCCCGAATTACCGAACATTTACATCTAAATGGCTGGTTGTTGCGTCCCGGTAAATACCAGGTAAATGTTGTTGTGGATGGTGTAACCCTGGTAAAACCCGCAATTATTGAAATATATAACCATATCCGTAAAAGCACCTTTAAAATAATTGACTGGGGAAGTGGTGCCCGGGGTGCTGATATCGCCAAACTCGGTGAAGATAGTATGGGATTCAACCTGCTTTATTCATCTGCAGGTGGTGATGATTCTATTCGCGGTGGGCTGGATTATATGGGTTGCTGTATGATGAGTGGTGGCCACCAGATGGATTTACGCGCGGAATGTGACTGGTCTGACCCGTATGTGTTACAGGGGGCCAAGGCACGCGTCGTGCGTACCGCATTACAATTTCGCACTACCCCAAACGCTATCGGTGTGCATTTTTATGACGAACCCGGTCTTACATGGCTGAATGGTTCACCGCATGATTTAGCACCGCAAATTCGGTCATACAAAGGCGTATTTGGGACAGAACCACAACGTTCGACTACAGTAAAGGCTGATGACCCGGCGTCAATTGATAAATGGAAACAGTTTGGATTGTGGAAATTAGGTTTTATGGATGCCAGTTGGAAAGACGCGCAGGCCGGTGTATCCGCGGTTAGTCCAAATCTTATGTCTGTCACCCAAAGCCAGTATGGTTATATGGCATTTACTGATGGTTATTATTTTAATGTTGCCCGCAGTTTGCCAGTTACCAGTGGACACGGTGGTTATGACGAATGGGGTGGATACCTGAACCCATACCTGTGTTTGGAAGCCGCCCGGGCGCGCGATATGTCAAAACCAAATTGGTATCTGCCGGATTGGGACAACATTCCTTCTGAGCGTTTCCGTCTGGAACAATATACCTGTTTTATGTTAGGCCTGCAGGGATTGGCAAAACCACCCAGCATAGCAATTCAGAATCCTGCCAGTTCGCCAACATCAGATGGTGTGGTGGAATCAAATAAAACTGAACTGCGATTGGGTACTATCTTTAACACCATGCCGGCACCGCGCACCCAGGTGGCAGAATTGTACTCGATATCGCATTTATTGGATGCGCAGACAAAAAATATAACCACTGTTTTATATTCACATCAGGACCCACATGGAATAGCACTCAATGATGTTATGAATGCCGGTATCCTCGACCAACAGCGAATCAGTGTCATTACCGATGAAGATATCATTGACGGCACTGCCGCGCAATATCATAAAGTAATCATCCTGCCGGCAATTAACTATCTTGACCCGAAAGTTGTAAAAGGTCTGGGAGATTTTATAGCTGGTGGTGGAAAAGTATATCTGACCGGAGACTGCAAAGTTAAAATTGATGGTGCCATTAACCTTGGATTGCCATCAGCTATTTCTGATGCAGAGTTGATAAAACAACTTAACGCGCAGGGACGACAGAAAGAAGCGGACCCGAAGAACTTCACAACCGGCAAAGCTTTTCTGGGTGTAACCCCATTCGCCAAAGTGCTGAAAGCGCAACTGTTAAAAGATGGTATCGCACCAATTTTCGAATCCAGTAATCCGGAAATTGCTGCTGCCCGCGCCGCATATGGCGATATTGAATATATATTTGCGGTTAATGTTAAATATAACGAGGCGGAAGGGGCGATGAACTCCATCAAAGCCACCACCGCCACCATCAGTATGCCAGATGACGGACGTCCGTTGTATGACGCAATGATTGGTGGCCTGGCACTGGGATTCACCAAAGGTGCCAATAAACTTACTGCTGATTTCCGTTGGGGTGCCGGACAAATGCGCGCATATGCCCGCACCGCGCGACCAATTGGTGGGGTAAATGTTATCGCGCCAACAATGACATACGACCTGACACAGGCAAATAGCCCGATTACATTGCGAATAAATGCCATGTTAATGGATACTCAGAACGGGGTATTAGTCGGTTCAGCACCTATGCAAATTGTCGTTACTGACCCGTTAGGAGCTGTCAGATACGACCTTTTCCGCGCTACTGACCAGGGAATATGCCAGATTAATCTGCCATTAGCCGCCAATGACCCGACAGGTAAATGGACAGTTGCGGTTAGCGAATTGCTGTCGAATAAAACAGGTTCTGCCACATTTACCGTAACTGCACCAAAACGAAATGGCGCAGTTGCAGGCGCATCACAACGCGCGGTGGTATTTGGTAATGACAACGAACATATCTTTAAATTATTCCGAACCCACCAGGATGTTACCATTGTTAAGGGATTATCAGAATATAATATTGCTACTGCCAATCAGTTAGCGGAAAGTATGAAACCGTGGGGAATACGCTGTAAAATAGTAAATGCCGCAGATGTAAACAAAGCACGTGAAGTTTCTGCGGAAGAAGCAAAAACCATGTGCGGAATAGATTATGTCAGCACTGGTCAAATTAAGGCTGGTCGTGATAACAGTCCGGCATTGGTAGGTTATGATATTCAGGGACCGGTGGTGTTGCTGGGAACTCCTGAAGATAATCCGTTGATTAAGAACATAGTAGCGCAAAAGGTACTACCATATATTGTTAGCGCGGATTTTCCCGGACGCGGGCATGGGCTGGTTGCTTGGCAACTGGATATCATCGGACATAATCAGGAATCAATTTCATGTATTGCATATGATTCAACTGGTATGAATGAAGCAGTCGGTTCACTGTATGAAGCCGGCGCCGGCTTAATGCCATTGACCCCAGTGACACAACCTTCTGAAGCGACGGTTATTGTGGCCAATCAGCCTGCTAATCTTTCGCCGGCAGCAAAAATTAGCTGGCAATTGCTGTTGCCAGACCGCGCACAGTGGATGAAAGCAACTGATACCGACCTGCAGGTTTGCACCATAGATGGTTCAGTATCGCAGATTAAAGGTGATAAGTTAGTATCAACCGTAACCGCAACCGCAGCAGACCTGGCTGTACCGAAAGCTGCTATTGCACCCATACCTGAGGCATGCAAAACATCCCTGTTGTCAGCACGTGTTGTAAAGTTTGTCGCTATCAGCAATGACTTTACCGCTATCGGTTACTGGGGTGGCACATTGCAGGTATTTGATAACGCCGGTAATTTAAAAACACAGCAAATGCTTCCGCAGGATTTGGCGGGGTTACAGTGGGTTGGTACAACCCTGGCCGCAGGCCTGGCAGATGGCCGTGTTATTGGATTGTTAGTTAAATAGCAAATAAAAACAGGGTTTTCGCTTTTAAAGAGAAATTTGCTTAAAAATGGTCGCTTCGACAGGCTCAGCGACCGGTCACTG
>CAZNLA010000345.1:0-6019 GCA_964573385.1 uncultured bacterium | reverse complement strand
GAGTAGAATTGCTAAAAAAAACGCCATCGGAAGGTATCCGTGGCGCGTTAACTGTTCGGTTGATATTTAGAAGTATTGCACCAGATGACATGCTTGTTTGAAGTACTTGCACAAATATTTTTCTCGCTACCTATTGACATCATATCAGATAAAAAGTAAAATGAAACTGTTTTGAAACAGTTTGAAAATATTACTGAAATTTCACCAAAAGCTTGGTCAAAGCAGCAACCATTAAGCGAAGCGTT
Organism: uncultured bacterium; assembly: GCA_964573385.1. Classification (GTDB taxonomy): domain Bacteria; phylum Armatimonadota; class Hebobacteria; order CAIYQO01; family CAIYQO01; genus JBAXQQ01. The sequence continues at coordinate 5,774 of CAZNLA010000345.1, read as the reverse complement.
GCTGACATTGGCACGTGAATTAGGCCCGGAGCAACGGTTGCCCACTGTACGCCAATTATGCGCCAGCTTCAACATCAGCACTTCTACACTTGATATCGCATTGCGCGAGTTGGAAACGAGAGGAATGTTGGTGCGCGAACATGGACGCGGTATATATACTTCCTCTACAATCAGGCAACGGACAATAGGCGTGGTCTTTGGTGCCGATATCTTTCAACCTGGTTTCTCTCCTTTCTGGAGTTTACTGTTGCAGGCAATACGCGCACAGGCAGAAGAAAATGAATTACGGCTATTTGCTTACCTTAATATATCACAAGGTCACAGCGGTTTCGGTGACCATACTCAACTAACGGATGATTTGGCTGCAGGACGATTAGACGGCATCTATTTGTTAGCACCAAGGTATGATGGTGACGAGATTAGTTATTTGCGTGAAAGCGGAATACCGCTGGTTATACATGGTGGAAAAGGACATGACTGGCATGTGAAGCTGGATATCATCGAAAGCGTACACTTAGCAGTTAAAGTACTGACAAAACGCAAATGTAAAAAGATTGCTGTGCTGGGACATAATGTTCGTGAATGCCTCCCGCTTTTTGAAAATTTATTGAACAAAACCGGTCGGACAGAGATTATCGACTGGAGCTATGCGACATGGGCGCGCAATTTTCCCGGAATCAAATACCCGGAACACCTGGCTTATCAGCTAACACTGAAGATGTTGTCTGATAGATCAAATATATCGCTGCCGGACGGTATCTTCAGCCTGGACGATACCATGACCAGGGGAGCGATAGTTGCTCTGCAACAAACAGGTGTCCGAATCGGGCAGGATATTAATATAGTATCGATTGCCAATACTGGTTCGCCGGTACTTACCCTGTATTCCAAACAGGTGGTCTGCCTGGAATACGACCCGGCACACAATGTGCGTGCAGCATTGAACATGCTCACAACATTAATAGACGGTGGTACACCAGCGAAAAATCCATTTTTAGTTGCACCTTCAATAAAGGAGAACTTCAGTTAATGCGGCTTTATCCTGCTATTTCCAATTTATTTTACCTGATATTCATATCATTTGTATCAGCAGTGCCGCTGTTGGCTGCCGAATCGCTGACTATTACCATTAAAGATTTTACCAGGCGCGGCTTTTCTCCTGATACGCCGTTTGACTACACCGGTGACGATGTAATCTATCACGGTTGTGCCGGCGCGGTAAGGATTGGCAAAGACGGCAAAACAACACTGGTGCTATCGAGCGGTTCCGGCAAAGTCGGATATCAGGATACAGTGATTGATAGTGCTGTGCCATTCCAGAAGACCGTTACCGGTAAGGTAAAAGAAACCATCACCGCCCCAATATGGAAAGTGATGGCTTCTCCGCAACCGGTAACAGTTGATGGCGACAAAATCCTCTTTGTAATGACTGAATGTAAATATGTGGAACTCACACATGATAACATCGGTGACCGCGGTTCAGGTCCTTTCGATCTTACCTTCACACCAACAGAAATCAGCAGCACTGTTGATGGCAGCATTCGCACGATAGTCTGCACATGGCCAGAGAAAATCGTCCGTCCAAGCTATCGGATGGACGTAATGCGATGGTATGCTGGATTTGCTGATGAATCATCTATTAACAAAAAACAAAAAAACTCCGAATTCAGTTTTGCGTTCGGGGTTTCCTCCGGTCCGCATGCTATAAAAATTTCAGAGTGGGAATGGCCGATGTTATCGCCAATTCCTGCACGGACTGTCCTAACGCCACAACATCTTAACCTGTAAAAAAAGGAAAATCTTTATTATGTCAAAACATCTTGCTAACAGAATATTAGTAACAATCATATTGATCATCACATTGATATTTCCTGTGACATGCGCGAATGCTATTGCCGCTACAAACCAGCCAATCGGTGAAACAGAATGGAACCAATGGCGTGGACCCAACCGTAACGGTATCGCGCCGACCAGCCCAAAACTCGCTGACGCATGGGGACCGAGTGGTCCGGTACAAGTATGGAAAAGCGAGGAGAAGATCCCTGGTGGACCGAAAAAAGGTGGTACGTTCTCAAACTACAGCAGCCCGATAGTGGTCAGTGACAAGGTATACCTGTATGTGCATGACCAGGCCGCCGCAGCCGACCGGGTCTATTGCCTCGACGCGAAAACAGGTAAAACGTTGTGGAAAGTCAGCTACCCCGGCAGTCCGGATGGTGGCGGCAGCAGTACTCCATATGTTGGTGATGGCAAAGTCTACGCAGTCGGCACCAAGGGTTTGTACTGTCTCGACGCCGAAACAGGTAAAGAGGTGTGGAAGGCACCGAGTATCGTCCAGAACGCCAAGGACACCAGCATCGACTCTTCACCGGCCCTTGTCGATGGAGTGTTAGTGGTCATAGCCGGAAGCGGGAAACACCTGAATCCGGGTGCTAAGGATCCGAACAAGGAGAGCGGCGTGCTAAAGGGCTTCGACCCCGTTACTGGCAAGGAACGGTGGGTCTGCCCTAAGGCCACGGCCGATGGCAACAGGAACGGCGACAAATCCGCCTCGGCCGCGGTGTGGAATTCACCCAACGGTCCGCGTATCATCACGGGTGTGGGCAAGTTAACCTGCGTGAATCCGAAGGACGGCAGTGTGATCTGGCAGGACGGTGGTGATATTTACGGGAGTACCAGTACGCCTGCCATCGTCGGCGATCTTTGCGTTCTCGGCACGAAAATAAAAGGATACCGACTTGGTACGGACAAGGCGGAAAAGCTGTTCGCCGTTGAAGTTGGTGGCCGGGTTGAGAGTTATCTCCTGCACGACGGTAATATCTACGCCGACTGTTACGGGGTGTACCGTTGCCTCGACCTTACCGGGAAAATTCTTTGGCAGAAGTCAACGGGCGGCAAGGTATCTTCGCCGATCCTCGCCGACGGCAAGATATTCCACGTTGTCAGCGACAAAGGGAAGCTTGCCATGTTCAGTGCCTCCCCGACCATGCCGGAGACATTCTTCGAAGCCAGCATTCCCGTGATGTCATATACGTCTCCCGCCATTTGTGATGGCAAGTTGTTCGTCCGACTTGTGGATGGCGTGGCATGCTACGACTTGACCAGGATACCTGCCGATGCTGTCAAACCAGGCGATCCAAATGCCCCTGTCAAGGACCCGGCCGTCGCTCCCAATTCCAAGACTCTGATTACCTTCGTGGACGTCTCCCCCTCCTATTTTGCTCAGAGGAAAGGTATCACAGATCAATCAGCCTGGCCTCCAGAGAAAGAGGCAGAGGCGGCGAAGTTAAACTGGGCTATCAACAAGCAACTCGACACCGACGGGTGGATTAATCTCATCGCGTTGCAGGACTCACGCGGCGAGATGACTAACGATTGTGTCGCATATGCTCGCGTAACGCTCGAGGCGAAGACTCAGGGGAAACTTACGCTCTCGTTGACGGTTAATAAGGCAAAAGGTGACGTTTCCGCTATTGTCGCTTGGGTCAATGGCAAGAATATATTGCGGCAAAACTCGCACGAGCAAAATCCCGAGCACGTTGAACTGGTCGTCGATCTGGTCGCGGGGAAGAACATCCTGCTAGTACGAACATATCCGACAAGAGGCCACGAATGGAAACTGCAGGTACAGGCCACGCCACTTGACGGCCTCGAGATCAAACAGGTCGCAACCGTCCCCGTAGAAAAAAAATAGCAGAGAGGACACACTCTGCTAAGGTATATCAGAATAGCCGTTGTTACGGTGATGGCATTTGTCGCGGCGTTGGCGCAGCCCACGCTCACGCCAGCTCCACAAAAGCCCGTCGAAGAACTTATGCTGGATATAGGCAGCAACGTCATGCTGAAGCTGGGGAAAATACCCGCCGGCACATTCATAATGGGCAGCCCGGAAACTGAAAAAGCCCGTTCAACAGATGAGGGTCCACAACATGAGGTTGTCATCAGCAAATCATTTTACATGAGAATCTACCCGGTCACACATACGAGTATGCCTCGAAAATCAAAAACCCGAACTTTAACCTGTTGATTAACCGTCGTCTTGTTAACCAATGGGTATCCTCTCTCCGACCAGCAGAGATATAATGGCGGCAAAGAGATTTAAATCAGCAAAATGGCATGGATAAACTTCTCTATTAGTGACAATGTATATCATCTCTGACAGAGATAAATATGTGGATTTGAGAGTAGAATTGCTAAAAAAACGCCATCGGAAGGTATCCGTGGCGCGTTAACTGTGCGGTTGATATTTAGTTATAGTTTAAAAAGTATGGCTCCCCAAGACATACTTGCTTGTGATGAGAGAAAATGGAGAGAGAATAGAGAATTCTCTCTTTTTTCAAAGTTGTAAAAATACGATTTTTTGCTGATTTTCTTATTTAACAGGTGAAGAGAATTACGACATTTTCTAAGATTTTATTAATCTTCTCTAACCACAAACTTACCCCAGATAAATCAAATAGTATTAGTATCTCGTTTTGTCACAGAAAATCACCCATAATAACCACGGCTGATTTTTTGTAGACGACAAGTTATGCTGCCAGTAATGAATTGAGTAGTCTGTCATCGAATTATCTGAGTTATTTATTGTTAGTTTTAACATTGTTAATTATGACTGCTATATTATTGCCTACAGCCCGTTCTTTTCCATCGGATGGTCGGTTCAATACATTAGGTTCACCAGTCAAGTTATCGGTCATTACCATAGTCGCTGAACCGCCTCCATCCAGAGCTATAGCATCAACTGCACCAAACTCTTTAAGCACCGTTGCCACTTCCTCATAAGTCATCCCGGCGCTAAAATCAGGCTGACGTCCATCAGAAACAAATAAAATTAGGCTATGATTACCTGTATGGCCAATGGCTGTCTGCGGATAGGTGGTATCACCGCCTTTGCCAGGCAAAACTTTTCCATCACGTATAAGCCTAACGTTGCCCGCCATGGCATTATATAAATCCACTTTTTGTGTGGTCATATATCCAGTAGTGTCATCTTTGGCGCGTTCAACAAAAGTAATAGTATTATCGGCACCAATATTAATTGCGTCTTTTATCCATGTCCCCCAGTCAGATACTTTCACTCCATCTGAAACAGCAAGTGAGCTAAGATCGGCGGCTCCCGGTTGCCCTTCCTTTATTATACGGCCAAAAAAACCACTATTGATGCCTATTTGAGCCTTACAGCGTTTTACAAAAGCGCTGGTTGTTTCCAAATCAGTCTCACCTATCTTTTCACCATTAGACCCGGTGGTTTTAATAGTAATCCCCGGTTGGTTCATGTCAACAATAACAATATGCATATCAATCTCGCGCGGGACAGTTACATGCCGATGTATGTAACGGACTCCGGGTAATGGCGATTTCTCAGTGTTAATATCAATCGCATGGCTGTGTCCTATTAACCCAATAACTATCAGTAATGCTGTTATGAAATTTCTGTTTTTCATTATCTTTTACTCCCATATTTGGTATTAGGGACAAGTTATCTATTAATTTAGTTTATTCAGCATTTTCAATGCCATGCGCGCGAATCTCAAAAATCCGCACACTTTTGCCGTCGGTATACATTTTGTCGATAGTTAGGCGCAACTCGTCAGCCTGAACCGCATTAAGCTTATGACCCTGAAAATGTCCGCGATTATCATCTTTACGGACAATTTCAATCCAATGGCCATCAACGTTGGCTATCATCAATTTGTGTGACGTTTTCTCTTGCGCTTGTACGCAAAGTCGAGGATCTTGCCATGACATACGCAGCCAGAGATACATGCAGTGGA
>CAZNLA010000344.1:0-6068 GCA_964573385.1 uncultured bacterium | reverse complement strand
AGTAAGAAATCGAATCTTTCTGGACCAAACAGTCGCATTAATTCGTCTTGCATAGATACGTAGAATCTTGATTGTCCCGGGTCACCCTGTCGTCCGGAACGTCCACGTAACTGGTTATCAATACGTCTGCTTTCATGGCGTTCAGTACCTATAATCGCTAAACCACCTAAAGCAACCACCAGTTCACGGTCTTTTAAACATCTTTCCCGTGCAAAAACCATAGCTTTGTCAAATATTTCTTCTGTAACTGCATCCGGTAAAATGTCCCATTCTTTTAAGACGTCATAAACTTCACCTTCAGGATTACCACCCAACATAATGTCAACACCTCGGCCTGCCATGTTGGTGGCAATTGTAACCGCGCGACTTCTGCCTGCCTGGGCAATAATTTGTGCTTCCTGTTCGTGATATTTTGCGTTTAAAACCCGGTGAGTTACACCACGGGATAAAAGCGCCTGTAATTTATCAAGATCAGATGTTAATTCTATAATTTCGGCTAATTTCGCCACATTTTCCGGGTTTTCCGCCTGCGCAGGTAAACCGGAAACTTCCATTAATTTTGCCAACTTATCAGCACGAACATCTTCCAAACGTTGGAAACATATAATCTCTGCTAAACGACGTGATTCATTTTCATTCAGATTACCGTTGGTTTGTACCTTACCTATTAAACCTTGAATTTCGCCATCCAGATCAATAGCACGGTCACGACGGGTTTCCAGTTGTCTTATCTCTTCCGGTTGTACTAATCGTAACGCTTTCTGGTTGGAATATAACTCAAGTTTTTCAATCGATTTTTCCAGATGCTCTTTTTCTTTGCGCACATCCTGCGACCGCAGTTTTAAAACAGTCATGAATTCTGTTTTCTGGGCATCTGTTACATTTTTAAGGTCTAAAAGATTTCTGTAAAGTACTGATGCCAGAGCATATGCTTTCAGCAAATCCGCTTTCAGACGATTACTTAATCTTTCAGAAAATTCAATGGAACGCGTACCTACCAATGCAGGTTGTTGTCGGCTTTCGCAAAGTAGAATTTCACCAACAATACCGCGTAATTTTGCTTCTTCTGTTTTGTATACAACATCCGGATAATCTTTTCGTCTTATTGGCCGATGTGTAGGAATTACTGCTACCGGCAAACCGTAAATCTTGATAAATTCCTGTTCTTCGGTTTTCGCGGTACCGGTCATACCTGCTAATTTTTCAAATAACAGGAAGAAATTTTGGAAGGTAATTGTTGCCAGGGTCTGGCTTTCTCTTTCTACCTTTACCCCTTCTTTAGCTTCAATCGCCTGGTGTAATCCTTCAGAATATCTGCGGCCAAACATTTGACGACCTGTTGATTCATCAATGATAATTACTTCACCATTCACGACGATATAATCTTTTTCATTAATGTAACAGGCATTCGCTTTCATTGCTGACTGAACGTGAATGAATAATTCCAGATTTTCTGGTTCTGTTAAATTTGTTACTACTAAACCACGTTCAACTTTTCTTAAACCATCTTCTGTTAATGATGCGTTTTTCGATTTTTCATCAATAATATAATCAATTTCCGGTTTCAGTGTCTTTATTACGCGGTCAACTTTTACGTAATTTTCACTGGGTTTTTGTCCCGGTCCGCTAATAATTAATGGTGTTCTGGCTTCATCAACAAGAATCGAGTCAACCTCGTCGACAATGGCGTAATGCAAATCGCGCAGACGAATACCGCGAATATCCATTTCCATGTTATCACGCAGGTAATCAAATCCCACCTCGTTATTACTGGTGTAAGTAATATCAGCAAGGTAAGCATCGGTGCGCGATATCGGTTCCATTTTCAGTAATCCGTCCGGTTCGTTATAATCCGGGTTATAAATAAACGCCGGCAATTTTCCATCACCACGACCGGATTGGGTAATACCGGTGCTCATTCCCAGAAAATGATATAACTCACCCATAAGTGTGCCCTGATAACGGACAAGGAAGTCATTGGTGGTTATAAGCAAAACGCCACGCCCGGTTAAAGCATTTAAATATAATGGTGCCGCAGCAACAAGGGTTTTTCCTTCACCGGTTTTCATTTCGGAAATCATTCCCTTGTGTAGCATAATTCCACAAATCATTTGAACATCAAATGGTTCCATGAACTTATCAATTGAAAACTCTCTGCCTTCTGATTTCAGTTTTTCTATTAATTGCTCTTTTTCGCTTTCTTTGCACACAAACTCTAAATCAATAGTTGGGTTACCTTCATCAGATGCAATTTTCTTTACCCAAAAACGGTATTGCCTGTTTCCTAAAACACGCCACGATGCTTCGCGTACCACCGCGAATGCTTCCGGCAGAATATCATTTAATGATTTTCCATTAGCTAATTGTTGTTTAAATTCATTTGTCTTTTCGCTTAATTCGGCATCTGATAATGCTTCTATTTTTGGACGAAAATTATTGATGATAGTTATTGTTTTCCAGGCACGTTGTACTTCACGTTTTGTATTATCAAAAAACGAGGATAAAAATTCCACGGGTATACCTTCCTTATTTTGTTGCTTCTTTCGGGTATATTATACCAAAAAGTGATAAATTATTAATTAGTTGAAAGCAGAGTAATTTCTGCGGGGTAGGGATATAACAATTGAACTGCTTGCGCAATTGTTTTAATCCTTTGCTCTTCCTGTGCATTTTTACTGATTCCATCACTTCTCGGCATCGGAATCATTGCGTCTATGGTAGTAGGAGTTATTTCCTGAACTGATAATATGACATCATCGACAAAATATAATAAATATTCACCCTGATGTTCCGCTAAATATCTGCTGAACTCACCTGCTTTAGTCCTGGGTGTTACTGAAACAGGAATTTCGTATCCTGTTTTTGTTTTATTAATACTGGCAGAAAATGATAAATTTTCAGATGGTACTATGATTTTTGAATAGTTAATTAATTCAGTATAAGATACATTTTTCTTTGTTTTTATATTGAAGAACTCTGTTTTACCGGCATTCGTTAATACCGCGATATCATCGGAGTTTAATGTACCAATTACTGATTTCGCGCGGGTTGCTATAAATTGCTGCAGTCGTTTTTTTTCTGTTACGCCACCTACTGTTATGGTAATGACATTGCCATCTACACTGGTAGTGACATTGGTCATCTTCATCTTTTCCAGTCTCTTAATGACTAATTGTAATATTTCAGCAGCAGATGTTTTATCATTTTTATCTACTTGAATTTTAACAGTCGCGCTATTTTTATCCTGCCATTGTTTTAAGTTATTAACTTCCAGTTTGTGGTTAATGCCTGCCATAACAAGACAAAACACAGTTATAATGCCGAATAACCATAAATTATGTTTATTCGGTTTGTGTTTTAGCGTTTCAATTCGGTCTAATATATCTTGCTTTTCTGGGCTATTGGTCATTTATTCAACTGTCCATTCATATTCTTTGCCACAATTACGCGACATAAGCGCGATAAAGGATTCCTGGGCGGATTTATTCTCAAATAACATGGCGTATACCTCTTCGCAAATTGGCATTTCCACATTAATACTGCGTGCTAATTTAACTACTGCTTCTGTTGTCGGTACCCCTTCAGCAACTTGTCCGCTTGTACCCAATGCAGTCAGGTAACTATTACCTTTGCCAACCGCTAAGCCTACGCGGTGGTTTCTGCTCATAGGTGATGAACAGGTAGCCATTATATCTCCTATACCCGATAAACCGTAAACAGTTTCAGTACGACCGCCGATTTTTTTTACCAGTCGGCATATTTCTGTTGCGGCGCGCGTGAGTAAGGCGGCTTTTGTATTATCACCAAAACCTAAACCTTCGCAAATACCGGCGGCGATGGCTATTACATTTTTAATAGCACCGCATAATTCCAGCCCGGTGATATCATTGCTGGTGTATGGCCGAAAATAAGATGTCTGGAAATGTTCCTGCAATTGTACCGCGAAATTAACATCTGTTGACGCTATTACAGTTGCTGCCGGTTTACCCGCAGCAATTTCCGGCGCCAGATTCGGTCCGCTTAATGCCGCTATTTTTGTTAAACCTGGTAATTCTTCGCGAATAATTTCACTCATGCGGGTTCCGGTAGATATTTCCAATCCTTTTGTAACGGTAATAACCGGTATTTCTGAATGAATATTTTGGGCAAAAGTACGGCAGGTAGATCGCATCCACTGACTTGGAACTGCAAATAATAGTAAATCAGAATTTGATATTGCCGAATTAAAGTCATTAGTCGCAATGAGATTATGCGGTAAAGTGATTCCCTTTAAATATAATGAGTTTTCATGATTAATATTAATGGATTCTTCTAATTCTTTTTCCAATGCCCAGATAATAACATCTTTACCCTTAGCGGCAAGAAGTGCTGCCAGGGTTGTACCCCAGGCGCCGGCACCGATTACAGCGGTTTTCATTGCGGATTATCCTCACTTTGTTCAATCTTTTTCCCAAATTTTGATTCAGTACCGGCAATTAACCTTTGAATATTATCTTTGTGTTTTATAGCCACAAAAATAGCAATACAAATAAATATTGGTACTGTCCACATTCGTTCATTTGGATCATTTGGATTTTTCGGAAAGAACCAAAAGGCTATTGGCAAAATCACTCCAGCTACAAGTGAAGCAAGGCTGACATAACGTGTTGCTAAAACAACAATCAGCCATGACCCAAAACCACAAACTGCAACAATAGGATTTAGACCTATCAGAACTCCCAATGTGGTAGCAACACCTTTTCCACCTTTAAACTTTAAAAACATCGAAAAAGTATGACCGATAATTGCAGTAACACCAATGATTGCTTTATGACTGAATGGCGCATTACTATTAAGCAATTCATAAACCCATATAAAAACAGTACCTTTTAAAATGTCTAAAATGAATACAGTGATACCCGGTCCTGGTCCAAGTATGCGGAGAACATTTGTTGCGCCAATATTTTTGCTGCCCAAGGTCCGAATATCAACACCTTTCCATATTAGTCCTACCCATAACCCGAAGGGAAGCGAACCAAGAATATAACTGCATAAAATTGCACCGAGAAGAGTTAAGTCCACTATCATTAATTCCAGTATTAATTATTGCACTGCTATAGCATGTGCTGATTAATTTTATCATCTCATGCTAATGTTAGCAATTAAATATAAAAAATGAATTATTAATGATAAATAATGGTAAAATATGCAGGAAAAAAGATTGATTTATTGAAGATAATATAGCCGCAATATTACTGCGGTAATTTTATTAAGGGTTGTTGAAAATGATAGAAAGATACAGTTATCCGGAAATGCGGGCAATTTGGGAAGCACAGAGCAGATATGATACCTGGCTTGAAGTTGAGTTGTTAATAGCAGAAGCATGGGCAGAATTAGGCGTAGTTCCCACTGATGCCGCGGTTTTGTTGAGAAAAAATGCGAAAGTTGACGCACAACGCGCAATAGAATTGGAAGGTGAAACCCCGGGGAAAGAAAATGACCAGAAATCAAAAGGGAAAACACGTCATGATTTAATTGCGTTTCTGCATGCGGTATATGAACATTTGGGTGAAGAGAAAAAATGGTTACATTATGGTGTAACATCATACGATATCGAAGATACTGCGTTAGTATTATTAATGCGAAAAGCCGCAACTATCATTTTAACAGAAATTGATGCATTGGACGTGGCAATTGTGGAACGCGCGAAAGAACATAAGTGGACATATATGATAGGCAGAAGCCATGGTGTGCATGCCGAACCTATAACCTTCGGGCACAAACTATGCGTATGGTTAGGTGAATTACGTCGCCGTCGTGAAATGTTTGTACGTGCGATTGATGCCATTTCCGCATGCAAAATATCCGGTGCAGTCGGGACATTTGCTAATGTTGACCCCCGTGTGGAAGAAATGGTTGCTGAAAAGTTAGATCTCCAACCATCACCATGTGCTACTCAGGTTTTACAACGGGATCGTCACGCGGAGTTTTTAAGCGCACTTGCAATTTTGGCCGGAAGTCTTGAACAGTTTTCAACTGAAATACGTAATCTGCAGCGAACAGATATTCTGGAAGTAGAGGAATCATTC
>CAZNLA010000343.1:0-6080 GCA_964573385.1 uncultured bacterium | reverse complement strand
AGGATTCAAATTCTTGGTTGGAGGAACATCACTTTTAATCGTTGTATCTGTTGTAATCTTTCAATATCGTGAATCGAAAACATTCTTATATGTCCACGTCGTTGTGGTGTAATCAAGCCTATTCTTTCATACAATCTAATTGTTTGCGGGTGTATAGCAATCATTGTAGCGACTACGCTTATTACATATAATGGTAAATCTTTATCATGATCTGTCATTGTTATTACCTTTAGATAAAAGTTGTAATTCCATTAGTAGTTTTTGTTCACTTTCACTATAAATTTTAGGAACTACAATTTTAACTCTTGCATAAAAATCACCGTTTTCTTCTGAGTTCTTTTTCGGCATGCCCTTACCACGTATCCGTAATTTTGCACCGGATGAAGTACCTGGTGGTATTTTCATATTCACTGACCCATCAACAGTATGAACAGTGATTTCTGCACCAAGAATAGCGTCCAGATAATATACATTAACATCCGAATAAATATCATCTTCAACAAGTTCAAAATGGTTGTCTGAACGTAATTTAACAATAAGATAAAGGTCTCCGGGTTGCCCGCCCATAACACCCGGTGAACCCTGATTTTGTAATCTAATTTTTTGACCTTCACGAATACCCTTTGGTATCTTAACTGTCAACTTCTTTGGAGTTATTCTTGTTCCTCTGCCACCACATGCCGGACATGTTGAATTATTTGCATATCCTGTAGCACTGCACATTTGGCAACTTTCCTGAGTTTGAACTGTTATACCATGCTCTGCACCACGGAATGCATCTTGAATAGATACAGATATTTCATATTCTGAATCTTCGCCTTTGACAGGACCACGCCTTATGTTGCTATGTCCACCACCTAATAAATCACTTAAAATATCTGAAAATCCACCTGAATTGAAGTTGAATCCCTCAGCAGATCTTTGCGAGTTACCCCTTCCTGCCCCCCCCTGATTAAAATAACCTTGCCCTGCCTCTGCAGCATTTTTCCAACCATCACCCAGGTGGCCATATTGATCATATTTCTTTCTCGTATCCGGGTTTGACAATATTTCATTAGCTTCAGATATCTCTTTAAATCTATCTTCAGAATCTTTATTACCCGGATTTACATCGGGATGATGTTTGCGGGCAAGACGACGATAAGCAGCCTTGATATCTTTATCTGAGGCATTTTTTGCAACACCTAAAATTTTATAATAGTCTTTGACAGCCATCGTCGTCTCCCTTATTTTAAATTACTTGTTTTCTTTATACTCGGCATCGATAACATCGTCACCAGGATTTTTACTTGTTGTATCAGCAGATGCGTCTGCACCTGGTGTTTCTGCGGCAGTTGCTTCATAGATACGCTGTGCAATAGGAGACATAGCTTTTTGTACATTCTCTATTTCAGTGCGAATCAATTGTACATCTTCACCTGTTGATACATCTTTCAGCGCTTTTATAGCCGCTTCAATGGTTGTTTTTTCATCAGCAGTAATTTTGTCACCCAAATCTGTTATCTGTTTCTCAGACTGATAAATAATTGTATCTGCCATATTTTTAGTTTCTGCAACTTCGCGTTTTCGTTTATCTTCTTCTGCATGTTCTTTAGCATCTTCAACCATTCTATCAACTTCATTTTTATCCAATGTACCTGCACCGGTGATGGTTATGCTTTGTTGGCGATTTGTTGCCTGGTCTTTAGCGCTTACATTAACTATACCGTTTGCATCAATATCAAAAGTAACTTCAATTTTGGGTACGCCACGTGGTGCGGATGGAATGCCGGTTAAATCAAATTGACCTAACAACCTGTTCTCACGCGCCATTTCACGTTCACCTTGATGTACCATAATAGTTACTGCTGTCTGATAGTCTGCATATGTGGTATAAGTTTCAGTTTTTCTGGTAGGGATAGTTGTGTTACGATCAATCATCTTGGTAAATATACCACCAGCAGTTTCGATACCTAATGATAACGGTGTAACATCAAGTAAAACGATATCTGTTCGCTCACCAGCAAGCACGGAACCCTGTACAGCAGCACCTACAGCAACCACTTCATCCGGATTAACACCACGGTGTGGTTCTTTGCCTGCCAATTTACGTGCTAATTCAACTACCATTGGCATACGTGTGGAACCACCGACCATAATTATTTCATCAAGATCAGATACGCTTAAACCTGCATCTTTTACGGCCTTGTTAAATGGTGCTACCATTCTTTCAACTAAATCGTTACACAGGTCTTCAAACTTAGCTCGGGTAATTGTCATGTCAAGATGCTTAGGACCGTTCTGGTCAGCAGTTACATATGGGAGATTGATATTAGTTTGCACCATACTTGATAATTCAATCTTCGCTTTTTCTGCAGCTTCACGTAATCTCTGTAATGCCTGCCTGTCCTGTCGCAAATCAATTCCCTGTTCTTTTTTGAACTCATCTGCCATCCAGTGAACTAACTTTTCGTCCCAATCATCACCACCCAAGTGAGTATCACCATTGGTTGATTTAACTTCAAATACACCATCACCGATGTCAAGAATTGATACGTCAAAAGTTCCACCGCCAAGATCCCAGACTAATATTTTCTCATCTTTCTTTTTGTCCAAGCCATATGCCAATGATGCCGCTGTAGGTTCATTAATAATGCGTAATACTTTTAAACCTGCAATTTCTCCGGCAACTTTGGTAGCATTTCTCTGTGCATCATTAAAATAAGCCGGTACTGTAATAACCGCAGAATCAACTTTTTCACCGAGATATGTCTCTGCATCTTGTTTTAATTTTTGCAGAATCATTGCGGAAACTTCTTCCGGAGTATATGTTTTGCCTTGTACTTCAACAGAAACAGCACCATTTGTACCGGAAATTACTTTGTAAGGTACCATTCCGCGTTCACTGCTGACTTCATCGTATCTTCTGCCTACAAAACGTTTGATTGAAAAGACAGTATTTTCCGGATTAATTGTTGCCTGACGTTTTGCTGTCTGACCAACTAATCTTTCTCCACTTTTGGTAAATGCAACCACAGATGGTGTTAAACGACTACCTTCTGCATTTGTAATTACAGTAGATTCGCCACCTTCCATAACCGCAACCACGGAATTTGTTGTTCCGAGGTCAATACCAATAACTTTACCCATTTTATTTTCCTCCATTTATTTTTGCTTATTTGCAATTGTTTGCAAATATATAATATCACTTGAGTCATTTCTTGTCAAGTCTATTTATATATATCCGTAAATTTATATATTTAAACAAAAAAAAACACCATCTTAATAAAAAGATGGTGTTTCTAAATTTAAGTATCAGGATATTAATATGACTTGATAACTTTATTAGCTTTTAAACAACCTGTACAAACGTTTACACGACTGGGAGTGCCTTTCTCGTTCCGGACGCGTACTTGCTGAATATTTGGCTTCCAGGTTCGTCTAGTCCGAATATGTGAGTGGCTGACGCTGTAGCCCGCCTGTGTACCTTTACCGCAAATTTCACAACGTGTAGCCATGATTAAGATTTCTCCTTTTATTTATATAGCCCGTTGATTTATCGGGCACAACGCGATAAATTATACATATTTTTCAATTGATATGCAATACTTTCTTGTTATTTTTGAATTATTTTTTAAAAATGCTCATTTTTACAGCAAAATTTACTATAAAAACATAGCTAAAAAATAAAAATAAAGTCTGGTATTAAATATTTAATGTTAAATTACAAAAATATGATACAAAAAATTACAGGATATTACAACTATAAAGAGAATTTATAATTACTAGAGGAGAACAAAATGCCAATTAAAGTTTGTGTAATAGGTGCTGGTAGCATCGGTTTTACCCGTGGTATCATCCGCGATATTTTATGTGTGCCTGAATTACAGGATACACAGTTTGCATTACATGATATAAATGCAAATAATTTAGATATGGTATATCAACTTGTTAAACGTGATATTGAATCCGCAGGACTTAAAGCTACAATATCTGCTAATATTGATAGACGCGAAGCTATTAAAGATTCAAATTATGTTTTCTCTTTTGTTCGGGTTGCAGGTTTGGAAGGTTTTCAGACTGATATTGAAATACCTTTACAATATGGCGTAGACCAATGTGTTGGTGATACCCTTGGACCAGGTGGTATCATGTATGCTCAGCGTACAATTAACGCGTTACTTGAATTTTGTAAAGATATTAGCGAATTAGCAAAACCTGACTGCTTATTTTTGAACTATAGTAACCCTATGGCAATGAATACCTGGGCATGTAATAAATATGGAAATGGCGTTAAAACAGTTGGCCTTTGTCATGGAGTAGAAGGTGGACATTGGCAAATCGCTACAGTATTAGGTTTACCTAAAGATGAAATTGATATTATTTGCGCAGGTATTAATCACCAGACATGGTATGTAAGCGTGAAGCATAATGGCGAAGATATGACAGGGAAATTGTTAGAAGCTTTTGAAAAACATGAAGAGATGAGTAAAACCGAAAAAGTGCGTATTGATATGTTACGTCGATTCGGCTATTACAGCACCGAGTCTAATGGTCATTTAAGCGAATATTTACCATGGTACAGAAAACGTCCTGAAGAAATTAATCAATGGATTGACTTGGGATCATGGATTAATGGTGAAACAGGCGGGTATTTACGTGTATGTACTGAAGGAAGAAATTGGTTTGAACACGATTTTCCTAACTGGATGAAAGAACCATCAATTACTTTCGAACCAGAAAAACGCGGTCATGAACATGGGTCTTACATTATTGAATCATTAGAAACCGGAAGATGTTATCGTGGGCACTTTAATGTTGTTAATCATGGATGCATAACAAATCTACCTCAGGATTGTATAATTGAAACCCCTGGTTATGTTGATGGTAATGGGATGAGTATACCTATTGTAGGCGATTTACCACTTGGTTGTGCTGCTATCTGCAATGCAAGTATATCAGTACAACGAATGGCTATGGAAGCGGCAGCAACCGGAAACGATACTTTATTACGACAGGCATTCATGATGGACCCACTTACCGGAGCAGTATGTAATCCACCGGAAATTTGGCAAATGGTAGATGATATGCTCATTGCGCAGGAAGAATGGTTACCACAGTATGCAAAAGCTATTGCGGAAGCAAAAGTAAGAAAAGCGACTGGCAATAGAATACCTATTAAAGAAGGATATAAAGGTGCGGCAAGGTTAGTAACAAAATCTCTGGAAGAAATGGTAGAAGACAGAGAAAATATTAATAAAATTATCGCCGAATCCGACAAAGCAAAAGACCGACCGGCAGCAGAATAAATATCGATATAAAAGGTTGCAGTAATTACTGCAACCTTTTTTTTAATTCATATCTATACAAAATCTGATATTTTAAGTATCATTTCATTATAAAAGGGGTGATATTATGCCCAGTTGGCAGGAAATGCTCGTTATTGGAGCAATTATTTTTATTTTGTTTGGCGCATCAAAAATGGGGGAGATTGGAAAATCGTTAGGGCAGGGGATTAAAGAATTTAAAAAGGCAATATCAAACCCGGATGATGAATCTGAGAAAAAAGACGACAAATGATGAAGTTTTTACTTACAGTTATTTTTTTGATTATAATTGCTACCTTAGCATTTATCTGGTGGCAAAAAAACTCTTCCGCAATTGCTGCTGAAGAGATTAAAAGATATGCAAGAAACATGGTGGCGAATCCAGAAGTTTTAAATATTAAAGCGGAAGGTATTAAAATAACAAATAAAAACAATGCTTTAATAAATAAGGTATCTATTACCGGCAATGACGTAGTATTAAAAAATAATTTGAAATTATCGGAGTTTAGTTTGGTTTTAAATGATTCTTCTTTTAATATACCTATCGTATCGTCACTATCATCTGTCAAATCAGGGAACTTTAAAATATTAACATCAGAATCAGCATTAACAGATTATATGCGAAAAAGAGATATTAATATAGGTATTTGGAAGGTAAGTGCTGATAATATAGTCGTAAATATGACGAAAGATAATTATATGCGATTATTAATACCTGTAGTTATTCCTATTATTGCTAAATCATCGACTATTCATATAAAAGGATTATTGAAA
>CAZNLA010000342.1:0-6084 GCA_964573385.1 uncultured bacterium | reverse complement strand
GATAGTTGCTCAGACCAAAACCGGTACTGCAGAAGTCATCTTTATGGGTGATTCTATTACAGATTTTTTTCAAACCACCGGCAAAGAAACATGGGATAAATATTATGCGCCACTTGACGCGGTAAATTGCGGTGTATCCGGTGATTCTACCCCACAAGTATTGTGGCGCGCTATACATGGCGGGTTAGACGGGGTAAAGCCAAAGGTTGCTGTGTTGATGATTGGCACTAACGGCATTAGCGGTGTGCCATATTTAAAACCGGAAGATATAGTTCGTGGTATAGCGGCAATTGTTAAAACAATACTGGTTAAATCTGTCGATACAAAGATTTTATTATTAGGAATTTTCCCGCGAAGCACAGAAAATAATCCGGAAATTATGAATAAAATTACTGCAGTCAACAAAATACTACCAATACTGGCAGATAATAAAAAGATATTTTATCTGGATATTAGTGCGAAATTTTTACAACCTGATGGTACTATTTCCCGTGTTCTGCTCCCCGACGGTTTACACCCATCAGCAAAGGGATACGCCATGTGGGCAGAGGCGATGAACCCATTGTTATACCAGTTGTTAAGAAGGACATCCGATGGAAAGGTTGTTGACACCAGCACCGAACCGTTGCGACTTGCAAATATATTCAGCGATAATATGGTGTTACAACGAGATAGAAATAATCCTATTTGGGGATGGTGCACACCCGGTGAAGCAATACAGATAGTTGTTAACAAAAAGAAAGTATCAGCAACTGCAGACAAAGATGGGAAATGGCAAACGTTGCTTCCTTTAATACCCACCGGTGGTCCATACGAAATAGCGGTTAAATGGCGTGACAAAACCATCACCATACACAATATTTTAGTCGGTGATGTCTGGTTGTGCAGTGGACAATCCAATATGGTTAAGATGGTACAGGAAGCGGGAAACGCGGAAGAAGAGATTACCGCGGCAGACCACCCGATCATACGCATGATTACCCTTAACAGAGTGACCACCACAGTACCCGCACCGGATATAATTGGTAAATGGGAAGTCTGTTCACCGGATTCAGTAGCCGAGTTCTCCGGTATGGCATATTATTATGCCCGAGAACTGCAGAAAAAAGTAAAAATCCCCATGGGATTAATAGTTAGCGCCTGGGGAGGAGCAGCAATTGAAGGTTTCATACCATCAAACACACCTATGACAGATCAAAAAACAGGAGCAATTATAACAGTCGATTACACCAAAGCGTTGCAGATGGAAAACCAATACCTGAAAGATATATTAAATTATGGCCCTAAAGACCAGAATAAAATGGGATTAAGCCAGGAATGGGAAAGTCCGTTAACAAACGATACAGACTGGATATCGTTGGATATACCTAATACCTGGGATAAATGTAACCCCACTCAAATTGGCACTGGTGGCGCATGGTTCCGCAAAGAGATTGTGATACCGGATAACTGGCAAGGTAAAGAATTGGTACTGAAATTAGGCCGTATCGCATGGGCAGACGACAGTTACTGGAATGGTGTATTAATCGGTCATACCGGATGGGATAATAAACCACTGGTTGATTGTGGTGATACCCGGCGACGTTACAAAATACCAGCCGAAATGGTGAAGACCGGAAAAGTGTTGATTGCAGTTCATGTAATTGACCCCGGTTTCTGGGGTAACTTTGGTGGCATTGCGGATACCCCACTCTCTGTCGGTCCGGTTGGCAAACCAGACCAGGAGATTTCATTAATCGGCGCATGGAAATTTAAACCGGAATTCAACCGTAAAGATAAAGATTTAACACCATACCCACGACCATCGAAAGATACTATCAATATGCAGAAAGACGGTGTAATCTTCAATGGTATGATATCCCCACTTATTCCATTTGGAATAAAAGGTGTCATCTGGTATCAGGGAGAAAGTAGCGCATTTAAAGCTTACCAGTATCGTTTTCAATTCCCGTCGATGATAACTATCTGGCGCAAGGCATGGGGACAGAGAGAATTACCATTTCTCTTCATGGAAATTGCCACCGTTGGGAATCCGCCAAAAGAACCGGGTGACAGTCGCTGGGCAGAACTGCGCGAATCACAACGTTTTGCACTGGCATTGCCAAATACCGGTATGGCAGTGACGATAGACCATCCTGACCGCGGCGAAATACACCCGAAGAACAAACAGGAAGCAGGTTACAGGTTATCTCAGGTTGCACTTGCAAAAGTTTATGGATTCAAAGTTCCTTTTGAAAATCCAACCTACAAAAAGATGAAGATTGATGGTAAAGAAATACGTATATCATTCAATAACCTGAATGGTGGCCTGGTGGCAAAAGGCACAGATGACCTGGCCGGGTTTGCCATCGCTGGCGACGATAAAAAATTCGTTTGGGCACACGCACGTAAAGTAGGTGACGAAGTGGTTGTTTGGAATGACGATATTGCAACTCCCACTGCTGTCCGTTACGCATGGGCAGAGACACCTTTACTTAGTCTGTATAATAAAACAGGTTTGCCGGTTTCATCATTCCGCACTGATGACTGGCAATTGTCAACTTTCAAACCGTAAATATATTTACACGATAGGGATTGTAATGGCAAATACAAATATACATCATAAACCTATTACTCAACGTGATATAGCACAATATTGCGGATTACGCCAATCAAGCGTTTCCTATGCGTTAAAAGGTGATACCCAACATGTGCCGCAGGAAACTATTGATAGGGTATTGGAAGCAGCACGTATATTAGGTTACAGGCCGGAGGAAACACAATGGGCGCGAAAAATGGTAGGACGACGGCACCAGAATAAGACCATTAATCACCTGGTGGCAGTTTTACTTCCTGATGACTTTCATACCAGCCCATATTCTTTGGAACCTTTTTTGGGGATTTGTGACGCACTTATGACTTCCGGGTTCAATATTGTGACAGTGGTAATTTTAAATAACGTAGAAGAAACCATCACAAACTCTCCTGTATTTCTGCGTGGTGATATTGATGGTATCATAAGCACTATCCCCTGGGAACGTTTTTCCAGATTTATACAGACAATTGAATCTAATACATCATTCGGTCATCGCCCTGCTATAGAAGCGTTAAGTACCCGTGAAGGCTCCAACCGGGTTGCTATTGACCATATTGATGGTTACTATCAGGCGGCAAAACATTTATTGTCATTAGGACACAAATATCTGATTATTTTTTGTGCTTTATACGCCGATGAATTAATCAAATTACGTATAACCGGTACTGAAAAAGCGTTGAAAGAGTTTAACCTTGACCCCAAAATATATCTGCATAAAATTACTCTGGGGTTTGGATGGTTAAGTAAGGAAACGAATGAGGAAGAATTAACATCACTAACAGTTATTGCGGATAATGAGCAAATAAACGAAATTGAACTTTTTCAATACTTAACAGCAAATCCGGAAATCACCGGGTTACTTGCCTGGAATGACGCATGTGCAATTCATTTATATAAATTGCTAACCAGACAGGATTTAAAAATACCGGAAGATATTTCAATTGTAGGTTTTGATAACCATTATCCAATATTAGACAAAGAAGGCAACGACATACTGACTACCATAAATGTACCATATCGCGCGGTAGGCAATAAAGCAGCAACATTATTATTATCGCAAATAAAAGAAGAAGAAAAAGAACCAAAGGAAATTATATTACCTGTAACATTGGTCATTCGCAACTCTACCGCCATATGCAAACAATAGACTTGTCCGCAAATAATAGGCGGTATCTTTCGGACTCTTTTCCTGCCATACATCGTTGTGCTTTTCACGTTTATCAGCTTGATAAAGTGTGAAAAACACGCCTTGTCTGACTGAAAAATAGCCACAAAATCTACTCACTTATTATTTGCGGACAAGTCTAATACTTAAAAAATATTCAATTATCTTTTCATTCTCCGGTAATAACCTTTAATATCTCGTTAAAATCGTTACACATTGAATGTAATAATGGCCGGTATCCACTATCAATAATATTACCGCCATTAATACCAATACATGCAAAACCGGCTAACCTTACCGACATTACTCCGGCGCCGGAATCCTCAATTCCAACAACTTTATTTTTTCGTTCCGGGTTTATTCCTAATCCCACCCGGGCAGTTTCAGCGTATAACCATGGGTGTGGTTTTGGCGATAATTCACCCAAGGTGCCGGTTTGTTCATTACCGAATGCCTGACCTGCAGTAATAATAGCGTCATAAAAATCAAGTGGATTGCCCATATTAAGGGTGCGAAATGCCGCAACAATTTCCGGCCATGCTTTTTCATATAGGCCACTGGTTACCAGGCCAATCTTTATTTTTCTGTCTTTTAATTCCAATAAAAAATCTTTTAGTCCGGGTGCAGGTTGAAATGATTCGGGATGACCACGACCTTCTACAATTTCTTGCATTTCTTCCCGAACTATTTTAAAATAAATTTCACGTGCTTCTTCAACTGTTTTATCTGCAGCATATTTTTTTATACAATATTGTAAATGTTCGGATACTGAATGACCTGCTACGTGCGGTTCATCACATTTTTCTAATTTAAACGCGTTATCATTTATTAACTTTGCGGTGGTCTGTTCAATAGTCCACATCCAAAAAGCTTCACTGTGAACGCTAGTTCCATCCAGATCCATTAAAACAACTTCTGCAGGGGCATCAAATGTGGCAGAATGAAGTGGATAAATGGCTGGATATCCCATTGCCGATTTAACGTAAACCAATGTTTTGTCTGAATATATAATTAATTCAGTTTTTTTATCTTTTGGTGTCACTATTCTTTTTACGCCATCGTGGCCGACACGGTACATGCCGTCTCCACCATAATGTAAATCAATCAGGTCGTGCAACTGTTCATCTTTAACAATACCCAAACCCGGTATTAATTCTACTGTCATTTCTCCCCCAATTTATTTAACTGTTCCAATTTCCCTTTTGCCATTGTAGTATATGAAGAACCGGGATAATATTGAATCAATTTATTTAAAGCTTTTTTAGAATTATCAACATCACCTTTTTTATAATATGCTGCCGCTAATCGAAGAAGGGCATTATCTGCAACATCCGACTGTGGATGTGCGTTTAACAGATTAATATATCCATTAATTGCAGCATCAATTCTGTTGTTTTTATCCATTATAGTTGCCAACATCATCTGCTCGCGCGGGGGCAGAATATATTTAGGGTCTATCCTGATAATATTTTCATACGCTAAAGCGGCTTTATCAAAATTTTCAAGTTTCATAAATCTTGGCAAGGCAAAAATATAATCATCTTTGGCAAGGTCATGGTTTCCCCTTAGCATATTTAATCCGGCACGTGCTTCGCGCAGATCAGGGTCTTCAGGCAATTCACGTATCAGTTTATTAATGTCATCCATAGTTTGCCATTTATCACCGCTACCGGATGATACCTTTTCAGTATCTTCCAAAGCGAACTCTTTTCTGGCGTCCTGCTTGCCTTCAATTAAATATGCCGCCAGTAAACCTAATAAAAAACCACCGACATGCGCCCAATGCGCAACCGAATCGCTGCCATCATTTAAAGATATTATGCCAATAATTATTTCGCGGGTGCAGAAATAAGTGCTATATGCCCACATCGGTATCCAAAAACGCCACCAGAAGCAAGGAATAATAATAACCAGAGGAATTGATAATAATTTGGTGCGAAAATATCTTATCAATGCAAAACCTGCGATACCCGCTATGGCCCCGGATGCGCCAATTAACGAAATTTCCATATTACCGGATGATAATTTTGTTATAATACCATGGAGCATAACTGCAGATATGCCGGTGGCGAAATAAAGCAACAAAAATATTAATGGCCCTATACCCGCTTCCAATACAGTGCCGATTACCCATAACATCAGCATATTATATTTTATATGGTCTATATCTCCATGTAAAAACATTGATGTGAAGACTGTTAAAACAGAAGGATGCGCCATGACAAAGCCAAACTTGCTGTCGATATCCGCAACCGCTACCTCAGATAAGGTTTGCATATTCATGAAGACCAGGATGTTGATAAATATAATCGCGTAAGTGACATAAGGAACTTTTTTAATCGGT
>CAZNLA010000341.1:0-6085 GCA_964573385.1 uncultured bacterium | reverse complement strand
AGGCTCAGTGACCGGTCGCTGAGCCTGTCGAAGCGACCATTTTTAAGCAAATTTTCTTTGAGAGCGAAAGTCCTGATCTAATTTGATTAGGTTTTTGCTTTTTAATCAGTCTGATTGGTCATATCTGTCATATCTGTCATATCGGTCTGATCTGTCGGATTAATGTTGAAAATTTAGTTTTTCCTAAACTCCTGAATTATTTTCTTTTATTTATTGCCAAAGCGCATGAATATTAGTATTCTGTTTAAAAGTTATCTTGTTAAACCGGTTATGCAAACTGGTTATATTGGAGTGACCAAAATGAATAGGCCAACATCTTTCACTTTACCACGCTTACGAGTGGTGTTTTCTCTACTGTGTTTATTTATTGGCATGTATGCATATGCCACTGAAACCGAGAATTTTGGCATTCGTATATTGCCTGCACCTGCCAATATTAAGGTAGATGGCAATATCAGTGATTGGGATTTGTCTGGCAGTGTATTTGCCTGTGGTGATGTTGAACATTACCGAGATAAATTTGGTGTCTGGTTTTCTGCCATGTATGATTCACAAAATCTGTACCTGCTGGCGCGGTGGAATGATGACACGCCTATGAATAATATCGGTTCCACTGCCGGTAATTTTGGGTGGGACGGTGACTGTATTCAGATAAGAATTGTGTCAGATTATGATAAACCAAATGAACAGAAAAATGTATTTAATTGCTGGTATGGCGCAGATGGCAAAGATGTGGTGGAACGTGATACCCCTGGCAAAACAAAACGAAGTCCAAAAGGTGATGATGTTAAACCGGATGGCGCGCAACAGGCATTTAAGAAAAACGCGGATGGAAAAGGCTATGTTCAGGAGATAGCTATTCCGTGGTCATTGATAACACAGGATGAAAAACCACGTAAAGCCGGTGATTCAATTGTTTTAACAATCGAACCAAACTTCACTGCTGGTCCAACCAATGGGCGTATGTCGATAAAGGATATTTTCCGTTCCGGTGTTACATTAGACCGCGTTTTTACATTCCAGAATAAACGTATCTGGGGTGTCGCATCGTTGGAGGCAACCGGCAAAGCAGTCATTAAACCAATACGTCTTTCCGACAGTCGCGAGTTTTCTGTCCGTTTGGATAATGGAATACCGGTGGTGAATTGGTCTGGTTTGGATGGTGAGCCAATACGCACCGGTTTCAAACCTATTCGTTTTACATTACCGGAAGACGGTATTGTATCATTGCAGATACTTAATGATAAAGGCGAAGTGGTACGCAACTTATTAACCGCAGAGTCAATGAAAAAAGGTGCGCAGGAAGTATTATGGGATGGTTTAACAATGCCGATGTACCGCAGTCCCGGGCAACCGGTATCAACAGGCGCGTATACCTGGCGGGCGATATACCATACCGGCATTGGAATACAGTTGCGCGGTTGGGCATGTAACGCGGGACAGGCGCCATGGGATGGACCGAATGCCGGTGATAACTGGGGTGGCGATATGGGTGCACCATGTGCTGTCGCAACCGATGGTAAAAAGATATTTTTAGGTTGGAATGGTTCAGAGGCAGGAAAAGCGTTGGTAGTAACCGATTTCGCCGGCACTGTGCTGTGGAGACATAAACGTGGCGGTTTCGGTGGCGCGCAATATGTTGCCGTTGATAATGGCATCGCATATGTAATTGATGGTAGCGATATGTTTTGTCTGGATAGTAACAATGGCAAATATGTACCATGGGCAAATGGGATAACATCTGACGTTGCCATCTCCACATTGTGGCCGGATGAAGTTAAAAAGAAACCCGCCAATTTAAATGGACTTGATGCCCGTAACGGTAAAATATATTTGACAGGCGGTAATGCTGAAGGCGGTTGGGTAGTAATTTTAGACGCGAAGACCGGAAAGGCGATAAATACCATAAATGTGTCCGCACCCGGTGCCGTGCGTGTTGTTGCTGATGACTTAATATATGTGGTATCCGGCAGTAACAGTGTGTTGAGTATAAATCCATTAACCAATGTACAAAAGACAATCTTAAGGAATCTTAATGATGTCACTGGTTTGACAGTAGATTCTGCCAGCAATATTTATGTGGCGACCAATGCGCCGGATTACCAGGTTAAAAAGTTTGATGTTAACGGACTGTTGTTAAAAACATTTGGCAAAAAAGGTGGACGACCGGTGGAAGGTCTATGGCAGCCACAGGGAATGCGCGAACTCGCCGGGATAACAGTTGATGCTAAAGGGCAATTATGGGTAGCTGAAAACACACTTTATCCCCGACGATTTTCTGTTTGGAATACAAAAAATGGGAAATTGGTTAAAGAATTATTTGGCCCTACCCATTATGGCGCGTCCGGTGGCGCAATACATCCCAAAGACCCGAATGTTATGGTAGGTGAGGGATGTGAATGGTTGTTAAACAAGAAAACCGGAATGGCATCATGTACAGGCGTTTTTGATTCCAGTGGTCAGGGTTTCCTTGGCGGTAACGGTTTTGCGCGGTTCTGTACTGGTAGCAATAAACGTGATTATCTGGCAGTTATGCAGGGAAATAATCTGACGATTTATGAAAGATTATCACCGGGCAACTATAAGAAGAGAACAACTGTATCCAGTGATCGCAAAACAAACAAAACCACAATATGGTCGGATGAAAATGGTGACCAGCAGATACAGGAAACCGAGAATCTTTTCTTGCCACAATTCCAGGTTTTGGGTGGTTATTATAACTGGTCAATGTATATGAATACCGACATGACGATTTATGGCGGCAATGGCAGTATGCCAGTTACCGGATACACCCGTTGTGGTGCTCCTGTATTTAACCCGGCAGCATTCAAGGCAATGCCAGGCATACCTTCCGGTTTGCCATCGTTGGACAATAAATCAATATTGGCATGCGGCGTTGAACAGACAGAATTTTATCAATGTAATGATGTTGCCACCGGTAAGTTATTGTGGAAATACCCGAATCAATTTGCCGGCGTACATGGTTCACATGTCGCCCCGCCACCGGTGCAGGGTATGCTACGCGGCGCGTTCGGTCCGGTGGGCAGTGCAAAGGTACCGGTAGCCGGGAATATCTGGGCGATTAATACCAATGTTGGCGAATGGCATTTATTAACACAGGATGGGTATTATCTGTCCCGGCTTTTTGAACCGGATGCGTTGAAAGTAGAGTTCCCAACCGCAGTAGTGCCTGGCGCACGTATAGACCGTGTCCCATGTGGAATGGGTGGTGAGGATTTCGGTGGTTCATTTGTACAGGCAACTGATGGCAAGGTATACCTGGAAGCAGGTAAAACCGCGTTGTGGAACTGTCAACTTACCGGACTTGATAAGATAAAAGCACTGCCGGGCGGCAAGTTTGACTTTACCGATGCGGATGTAATAGAAGCGACACGCATGCGTGAACTATTATTGCAACAGGTCGTTGGCATTCGGCGCGCAGTTATACGTGGAATATCACCTGTATTTACCGGCAACATTACAAAAGATTTTACCGGTGCGGAAATTATCAGTTACAAAAAACAGGATGATGCTGCCGTTAAATCCGCAATTTCCTGGGATGCGAAAAACCTGTATGTTGGTTGGGAAGTTGCTGATAAAACACCATGGGTGAATGGCGCGACGGATTCCGCTATGTTGTATTTATCTGGCGATACTGTCGATTTACAACTTGGCACTAACCCGAAAGCAGATAAAAACCGTAATGATGCCGTTGCCGGTGATTTCCGCTTATCAATCGGCAATTATCAGGGAAAAGCAACCGCTGTGATATACCGCAAAATATCCGATATTAAAAAACCGCGGGTTTACAGTTCCGGTATTGTGAAAAATTATGAGATACAATTTGTTGATGAAGTTGCTGATGCGGTCATTAAGGTGGCTGTTAACCCGGGCAAGGGTTACACTGTAGAGGCTTCTATCCCATTAAATACCCTTGGGTTAACCCCTGCCGGCAATATTCGTGGTGATATTGGCGTTACACATGGCGACCCCGCCGGTCAGCGCACCCGTTTGCGATCATATTGGAGTAATCAACAGACCGGATTGGTAGATGATGCTGTATATGAATTAATGATGACCCCGAAAAATTGGGGTGAATTGGAGTTTAAACAATAAAAAATAATTTATTGGAATTAATGATACCATCAGATAACGTTTTAAATATCTGATGGTATTTTTATGTGTAATATGCGAATTTATTTATGATAGAATCAAATTATTTTCTTAAATGCCATTGACACTTTACCGGTAAAGTAGTAAAATCTTTTCATTAACTCTAAGGAGGCATATAGTTATGCTTATTAAATCACCTAAAAATGGCTTTACGTTGATTGAATTACTGGTCGTAATTGCCATTATAGCCATTTTGGCTGCGATTTTGTTTCCGGTATTTGCCCGGGCACGCGAGAAAGCGCGTCAGACCACATGTACCAGCAACCAAAGGCAAATTGCTGCTTCAATTTCAATGTATGTCCAGGACCATGAAGAAACTTTACCGTTATCATCCACAGTATGGAATGATATTAAGGTTGACCCGGGTGTATTAATATGTCCGACTAAAGGCAAAAATACCACTAACGGGTACGTTTATAATTCCCGTATAGCCGGAACCGGAATAGGCTCAGTACCGGACCCAACCGCAATAATGATGACTGCTGATGGTATACAAACCAGTACTAATAATAACGCGCTTTCAACCCAGGCAGATATTGATAAGCGCCACAGCGGTTATGCAATTGTCAGCTATATAGATGGTCATGTAACACCAACCAATGGTGCGGTAATGCTGAAACCGCTTATTAATGCCAATGTGCTGTTTGCGCTTGCAAATGATGCAGCACTTGATGCGGCTCAGGATACTCCGTTTCGGGACAGATTGATAAGTATGGGTGCAGTAATCACATTAAAAAAAGATAATGATGCTATTATTACCGCTGCAGATTTGTCAAAGTATGACCTGATATTCATATCTAATACAACAACATCAACTAATCCATTGATACAAAAGTTGCCTACTGTTACTGCGCCAGTATTCTGTATGGATCCTTCTGCATCAGCAGTGATGTTCATGTGCGGTGCAACCAATTCAACAGCGCGTCCAACGGTCGATTTCCCGGCACCAGTAACAACTATTGCGATGGCCGCCGGATATAGTAATGCTGCTACCGGCGTTACTATTTCAACCACCGGCACTAATGCCAGTCCAAACGGAAGTTCAAGTGGTACTATACCTGCATCCGCAGACAGAGTGGCCATATCTGGTGCAACACCTTATGTCGCTATGTGGTCATATGATGCAGGCAAAGCATTAAATACAGGCATTGCGCCTGCTAAACGCGTTGGTTTTTCATATTATATCGGTACGGAATTAACCTCTGCGGGGTGGAGATTATTTGATGCCGCATATAAGTGTATCTTTGATTGTTATTGATTAAAGTTCAGGAATTGTAGAGGCTTTTGTAAAGCCTGCTGAATTGTAGGGAATGCCGGGGACGGCATTCCCTACATAATAAATAGAGCAATAATTGGTTTCACAAAATCCTGTTTAAATGATGACAGGACTTTCGCTTTTAGCAGAAATCTACATGAAATTGGTCGCTTCGACAGGCTCAGCGACCGGTCATTGAGCCTGTCGAAGTGACCTTTAGCGAAAGTCCTGTGATGAATAACTGATTAAAAGAACGCAAAGATAATAAACATAACATTCTTTGCGTTCTTTAGTTAATAACAATATTTTTGTATAATAAGACAGCATAATAAAATTATCAGGAATAAATGGAAAACAATACTAAAAAAATAAAGAAAACTGTTAAGCTTCAGGATATAGCCGACCGTTGCGGCATCAGTAAAATGGCGGTTTCGCTGGCTTTGCGTGATGACGCCAGTATCAGTGAATCAACTAAACAACTGGTAAAATCTATTACCATTGAATTGGGTTAT
Organism: uncultured bacterium; assembly: GCA_964573385.1. Taxonomy (GTDB): domain Bacteria; phylum Armatimonadota; class Hebobacteria; order CAIYQO01; family CAIYQO01; genus JBAXQQ01. The sequence continues at coordinate 145 of CAZNLA010000341.1, read as the reverse complement.
CATCCCGGAATGCATGATGCTGCCAGGAGACTAACCGCGCAAAAGACCGGCCAGCGTATTCGTACAAATACCATCGGAGTCATTCTGCCGCCTAACTTTTCTGACTCACCTTTGAGTGGAGCAATGTTTCATGGTATTTTGGATT
>CAZNLA010000340.1:0-6090 GCA_964573385.1 uncultured bacterium | reverse complement strand
GTTTATGAGGATGCTGAATTACGTGGCCAGGACGAACTGAAACTGATTGCCGGCGCAAACAACTATACTATTAAAATCCCAAATAACCGATTGCCGGCGACTGTTGGTTTAAGCGCGGATTTGTTAATTAACCTGCATGCCGGAGAAGCAGATAGTCTGTATATCATTGACCTTTGCCGGACACAGGTACTGCATTTAAAAGATAATAAGACTTCCGGTGAAATTTTCACCGATAATGACCGTCCTGAAGGCAAAAAATTAGCTACATGGGAAATACAACGTCTGGATAATAATCTGTTATTAAACTTTGAAGTATTCGACCAGGAAATAGTACCTGATGGCGTTTGGCCCTTCAGTCGCGATGGCATGAATTTAATGCTTGATTTCAGACCCACTGCGCGTTTTGCTGATATTGGCGTGGATCGCGAAGTGACTCAAACATTCCTTAATGTTCGTGACAAACCGTTCTTTTCAGTAGCATTGCGCGCGTGGACAGGCCTGGGAATGGATTTTTCTGCCACTGCCAGTGGCGCCAAAACCGCAACCGGATATACGATTCAGATGCTGATAAACGAAGGTTTTAATCTGCATACACCAGTAAAATTGTCAGATCGCGATTTTGTAGGGGTATTAGTCGCCGTCGCAGACCACCCCAAAAATAATCTTAGCATAACAACCAACCAGAAAAATGACACCCCGGTTTACCTGTACGCGAATAACCTGATGATTCTGGACCTGAAAAATAAAATTGCAGGTGACCAGATTATAAACGCGCATATAACATCCGTCCAAATACCATAATAGAGGATCATTAACTTGGAAATCAACTTAAATAGACCTTATGGGTTGCAACAATCACCACCGGCAACAACAGAATTATCGTTTTTTTCAAGGGAATCAAAAGATATGTTGTTTGATGGCGATAAGATAGAAATATTCTGCCATGTTGGTATACATTCTGTCGCTATGTCGTGGGCATTATGCCGGAATATCTTTAAAAGCCCGTTTATTACAGGTAACGCCATACCTGAGGTAGATAATACATATCGGATAGAAATTAGTACTAAAGATTTTCATCCCGGTTTTTATGACCTCAGGGTAACACTTGATGCCGGCGATGGGACAACTGTAAATGGTGTTTGTGGCTTTGGGTACAAACAGGAAGAGATGGTAATAGCGGATACCAGACCTGCAGATTTCAACATTTTCTGGCAGAAGTCGTTGCAACAATTAGCTGAGATTCCTTTAAACGCAACCACTGGCAGCATTACAAAATACAATCTGGAAGAAATTAATGCTTATAATTTAGCATATGCCTCAATGCCGACAGATTATGACCCAACCGGACATAAATGTGAAGAAGTTGAAGCTTTTAAAGTTGAGTTTTCCAGTATCAATGGTAAACGAATTTTTGGATGGTTGGCTAAACCTTTGGGTGATGGACCATTCCCCGCGATGTTAATATTACCGGGTGCGGGATGTAATTCGCGTCCAAAACCGCTGGAACACGCCCGGCATGGTTATATCTCGCTGGATTTACAGGTTCACGGACAGGATGTAGACCTGGAAAGTTACGAAGATTTACCGGGATATAATTATGACCCTATACATACCCCAATTGAAGACAATTATTTTCGCGGTATGTATCTGAATGCTGTTCAGGCAATAAATTATCTGTTATCACGTACTGATGTGAATACAGAAAAAATTGTTGTAGTGGGTGGCAGTCAGGGTGGCAGATTATCAGTAGTCACCGCCGCCTTGCATCCACAGGTGAAAGCAATTGTCCCCGCAATAGCACATTACGGCAACCTGCCCCATTTAAAATGGGCCGATAAATGTAATGCCGAACAAAATGATGGTATGGCGATTACTGGTACCCCATTACCCGATGCTACAGCAGAAAATATATGTTGCGCGTATTACGATGTTATGAATTTTTCCCCGGATGTAAAATGCCCGGTGATGATGAACGCCGGTATGATAGACCCGGTATCATACACCAGTGGGGTATTTGCCATTTATAATCGTTTGACATCAACAAACAAAATCATGGTGCCAATTCCCGGATTCGCCCACGACTGGTCAGCAGAGTTTGACAGAAGGGCATGGCGTTGGTTGGATAATATTCTGGAGTGCAGGGATTAAGAAAATGCAGAATCATAAATTATGGTATAAATCCCCCGCCGGGGATGATTGGAATAACGCACTGCCAATCGGTTGCGGTCGTCTGGGTGGTATGATTTTTGGCAATGTCGACAATGAACGTATACAAACTAACGAAGACAGCATGTGGAGTGGCGGACCGCGTAACCGCAATAATCCGGATGCTTTTACCAATCTGGCTAAAATACGTTCACTGATATTGGCCGGCGACCCGGTGGCAGCAGAGCAGTTGGCACAGGACGCACTTTGTGGCACCCCAGATATAATGCGGCATTATGAACCATTATGCGATTTATTATTTACCTTTGATTATGGTGATAATTCTGACGCCGCGACAACAAATTACACCCGCGAACTGGACCTTAATGATGCTGTTTGCCGGGTTAATTATACAAAAGGAAACGTTATCTATTCCCGTGAGCATATCTGCAGTTATCCGGACCATGTAATGGCTATACGGTTAACAGCAAATATACCGGGTGCTATTTCTTTCCGCCTGCGTATGCAACGTGGACCCATGGATAATTATGCCGCGCGATACGCGGATAATATTCAACAAATAGGTAAAGATTCAATACTGATGACCGGTACAACCGGTGGCGGTGCCATATCATTCGGCGCAATGGTTAATGTTAAATGTGCTGGTGGTACAATGCATGTTGTCGGTGAGACAGTAATTATTGAAAATGCTGACGCGGTAACACTATTATTCAGTTCGGCCACCACGTACCGCGAGGATAACCCATCACTGGCATGTGAAACGACGATAAACGCATGTAAAAATAAAAGTTGGGAAGAATTAAAAACACGACACATGCAGGATTATCAATCACTTTTTAATCTGGTTGATTTAGACCTTGGCAGTAACCCGACAGACGTAAATATTGATACCGACGAACGGTTAAATTTTGTGACCAGTGGCGGTAAAGATACCGGTCTTATCGCGCTTTATTTTCAATACGGCCGTTATCTATTGATATCATCAAGTCGTCCCGGCAGTCTCCCGGCTAATCTCCAGGGGATATGGAATCAGGAATTTATGCCACCCTGGGGCAGTAAATATACCATAAATATTAATACCGAAATGAATTATTGGCCGGCGGAAATATGCAATCTGGCAGAATGCCACGAACCATTATTTGATATGGTGGAGCGAATGCAGGAAACAGGTAAACAGACCGCAAAGGAAATGTATGACTGCGATGGTGTGGTATGTCACCACAATACCGACATATGGTTGGATTCAGCACCGGTAGACCGTAATGTGGCAGCAACATATTGGCCCATGGGTGCGGCATGGTTATCGCTGCATTTATGGGAAGGTTACCAATTTATGCCGGATAACGCGTTTCTTGACCGTATTTATCCGGTATTACGTAACACAAGTTTATTCTTTAAAGATTTCCTTATAAAAGATAACCAGGGACGCCTGATAACATGCCCTACCTGTTCACCAGAAAATACCTATATTTTACCAAATGGCAATAAAGGGCAACTATGCGCTGGAAGCACCATGGACACCGCAATTATCGACCAGTTGTTCCGCGCGACAATTGAATCTGCTGACAAACTGAATGTTGATAAAGATTTCAGAAAAAGATTAAGCGAAATGCGTAATTTGTTGCCACCATTTAAAATCGGCCAATTCGGGCAATTACAGGAATGGCCGGAAGATTACGCGGAGGCGGAACCTGGTCATCGTCATGTATCGCACCTTTATGCCCTTCATCCCGGCGACCAGATCTCCCCCGGGAAAACCCCGGAATTGGCCACTGCTGCCCGTATCAGCCTGGAACGCCGGCTTGCCGCAGGTGGTGGACATACCGGTTGGAGTCGCGCGTGGATAATCAATTTCTGGGCGCGATTATGCGATGGTAATAAAGCCTTGCAAAATATCAATGCGCTATTGGCTAAATCTACGCTGCCGAATCTTTTTGATAATCACCCACCATTCCAGATAGATGGCAACTTTGGCGGAACCGCGGGTATTGCGGAGATGTTATTGCAAAGCCATAATGGCAATATACACCTGTTGCCGGCATTACCGGCAAACTGGAAATGTGGAAACGTGTATGGTTTGCGCGCGCGTGGTGGATTTGAAGTTACTGTATCATGGTCGGCAGGTAAACTGCAAAACGCCACAATAAAATCAAAAGCGGGTCATCCATGCATAATAAAATCAGAAACCGCAAATGAATTATTTGTAGCGGAAACAAATGATGCAACCCCTACCCTGATACCACCGATAAAACCGGGTGAATGGTTGTTGCCGCAGAACAAAAATAATATCTGGTATGTAAACGCAAAATAACAGGTGATTTTATTCCAGAACTTTTTCGCCTGCTAATTTACCGGTTGCCCATGCAATTTGCAGATTATAGCCGCCGGTAAAAGCATCCACATCCAATATTTCACCAGTCATGTATAACCCGCTAATCAAACGTGACTGCATATTGCCGGCATCAACCTCGCGGGTATTTATTCCGCCTGCAGTGATGATGGCTTCATGGAAACCACGGCTTTTTTTTACATTTAGCGGCAGGCATTTGAACAGTTTCACCAGATGTCGTCTTTGTTCACGGGTAAATATATTAACCGGATTATCTCCCGGTATGCCAGATAACTGCACAAAAACCGGTATTAACGACTTTGGCAACAAATCATCCAATGCGTTTAAAAAGGTACGGCGATGATATTTTTCAAAATCTTTCAACACCCGCACATCCAATTCATCCTCTGTTAATCCCGGTTTTAAATCAATCTCAATATGCGCGGTGGGGTTATCCAACATATAACGGCTTGCGGTTAATACTAACGGTCCGGATACACCGGTATGGGTAAACAGCATTTCCCCTACTTCGCGATATATCTTCTTTTTCTCCGGACTGGTCACTGTAACCGCAACATTCTTTAAAGCTAATCCTGTCAACTGGTACGGCCATTCTTCAACGGTATCAATACCAACCAATGATGGTCGCGGGGTTACCACGGTATGCCCGAAGTTTTTTACCATACGATATCCATCACCGGTAGATCCAGTGCCGGGATACGATAATCCACCAGTTGCTAAAATAACCGCGTTAGCAGGATATTCTTTACCACGAGCAATGACTCCGGTAACTTTGTTATCAGTTGTGATAATTGATTCTACCGGCATATTCATGGTGAACTTCACCCCTAACTGTCGGCAGCAACGCTCTAACGCGTCAGCAACATCATCAGCATCATCAGAAACCGGAAATACTCTTTTCCCTTGCTCTACTTTAATATTTACCCCGATAGATGTAAAAAAATCCATAACTTGTTGTGGTGTAAAGCGATATAATGCCGGACGTAAGAATTTTGGATTAGCAGGGATATTTTTTAAGACTCCCTGTATATCAGTGTCATTTGTGATATTACATCGACCCTTTCCGCAAATACGCAACTTTCTACCGGTAAGGGCATTTTTGTCAAAAACATTGACTGTTAATCCGCGTCGTGCGGCAAAATATGCCGCCATCATACCGGATGCACCAGCACCAATTATTATAACTTTGCGATTTTCTGCCATTATTATTCATCCAACTTTCTAAATATTTCATCTCTGGCGGAAGTATCGCCGGTCAATGACAATACCCGGGTTATCTCTTCGCGCAGTGCTAAAAATACCCGTTTATTACCACGTAAATATTTGCCATATTTCGCTACATCATCATATTTTCTGTTAATCACTAATACTGTACAAAATTCTACAATCGAACTAACTTTAAATGCCGCAATATCAATATCAGCACCACGGCGGAATGCGTCCTCTGACAATTTTAATAGCTTTTGCCGACGACTGTCCCCGCCATTAAATAACCGAAAGTATAATTTACCGGCCTCAACATATGGTAAGGGGGAATTCGGTGCAATTCGCAACGCTTCATTAACAGGTTTTTC
>CAZNLA010000339.1:0-6108 GCA_964573385.1 uncultured bacterium | reverse complement strand
GCTCAGCGACCGGTCACTGAGCCTGTCGAAGTGACCTTAAGCGAAAGTCCTGTTGCTATTTACTTCCGCTTCAATTTTAAAATTATCTGATTTATTATTTTCGCCGCTGAGTTGTCAGTTAAAATTATGCCATTCGCGTTTATTTCTATCACTGTTTTATCATATAAAGCGCGATAAATAATATTTTTATCATTGATAATTTTTCTGCCGGCAATATCACCACAGACAAATGAGTCAACTGTTAATTTCGGGTTATTTTTTAATGCTATCTTTTCAACCGCGACTATAAACCGTCCGGTTAGTTTGGCACTATCCAGCATAATAACGCTTACTGACGCGGTTTGGCTTTTATTGTCTAATAATGTAGTCTGGCCAGCAATAATGTGGTCCAGCAATACTGCCTTGTCATTTGTATCCATATCGTTATACACAACCCGTTGCGCCATGGTTCCTATCGTCATATTCATCATATACAACATTTTAACCGGGAAGAAATTATTAATATCTTCCAACAGGTAAGAATAATCTGTTTTATTTTGCTTTTCAGGATATTGTTGGGGATGATAAATGGTGTCGGTATTGATTGGCGGATTCTTTATGATCTGCCACATTTTCTCGTTTCCACCATTTGCCATCTGCCATGTCATAAACTTTTCACCCGCGTTATAAATTTCCGCCGTCATCTTTCCGGCGATATGCTGTGAATATGTTAATCTATTTGGCATTTTATCAATTATAAAATCATCAATCTTTTCCATCACCGCGGTTGATATTTTCATATCTTTGGCAACATTTTTTGTTACTATAACCGCCTGTCCCTCAGTTACCGCGGACCATGCCAATTTGCCATCAAAATCTGCTGGCAAACCGTCATTAAAATCTAATTGCATTTTATGAATCATCTCATGCGTTAACACCATTTTCGCTATATCTTTTATATTCAAATCATCAGCAATTTTCCTTATATTCTGCGGTATTATATAAACTCTGCCTGTTGTTTCATCGTATAATCCCAGCATTTCCTGTGAAATCTTTATGGCATTATCCCATGCTTCTTTTTGCATTGAAGATATATATCTCTTTGCGATTATTCCCGCCGAATTCTCCGGCGATATCTGACCAAAACTTATTTCTCCAACTTTCCGTTCTGCGGTTTTCTCCACTGCTTTAACAACTTCTGCCACATCAATATCAATTACCGAATCAGCTTTCTTCAATACTGTTCCCGTTGCGGTAAAGACAATTTTATCACCCAAAACTTTATAATTTGCTATATTTAATCCCGGGAAAATCTCCGACTCCATTCTGCCATCATCTATTCCGGTTATCATCAATCGGTTATTCCGCAGAAATAAAATATCATTATTTCTAAAAACCGGCATATAATCATCCGGATTGCCGGTTAAATACTGTATTAAAACTTTATCCAATGAAGATACAAATATGCCAAATCTTCCCTTCCCACCAAAATATTTATTATCTTCACTCCAAATACTTATCTCCTGGTCAAACGCGCTTAATGACAATTTACTTATAATATTACCGGGAACGCCATTAATTAATGACTGACGGATTATTTCTTTGCCTTTGTAATATAATAATGATGCGGAATCCGGCGCGAATAATACCTTATAACCACCATTTACTAAAACTTCTGCGGTCTCCGATGTTAATGATTTTATGAAAATCCGGGTATTGTCATTTTCTCTGCGACAAAATGCCAGCATCTCACCGGATTTTGCTACACTTGCACCAAATCCTTTATCTATAAGTTTCCGGGTGCCATCATTTTTTATCATCCATATTTCATGTTCACCGGGTTTATCATTGGTAATTTCACATATCAGATTATTATTAAAATCGAAACCACGCATTTGAATACTGCAGTTAAGACTTCGGTATATCTCCTGATAATTCATGGTATTAGCAGGTTTATAATAAATAGCGTTGGATTTTTGCCAATAGATATTCTCTTTTTTATCAATTGCCGGCAAAAACTTTGAATATAATACCCAAGGGGTTACAGATAATTGTTTAATAGAATCTTTTGAAGAGATGTATAATTTATTACCTGAAGGAAAGTCTTCAATCTGCTCTGCTGACAACGGAACCGGCATTCTGGGGATATCAATAATTGTTCTGGCTATGTCAGCACGATAAACTCTTTCACCTTCAAGGGCCTTAACTAATACATCCGATTTAGCGTAAATAATACCGTCAAAAAACTTGATTTCATCTTTTTTAAAACTATAATTACCGACAACTAAATTATTTTTAACTTGATTTATCGACTTTCCGGCATATTCTGTCACAACCCGCAATGGCAACCAGCACCCCTGATTTTTTATCTCCATAGGTGCTACAGGCATAATAGCCTTACATTTGAAAATAAGAAAAAAAAGAAAAAATATTAAAAATAATTTTAACACATTCATTTTAAAACCATACCCAATAACCAATAACCAATAACCAATAAACTACAAACCTATACTATTGATTAACGTCAATCCCGGCAGAAAATAATATATCCGCATGGCTTCACTTCTTCCTCACAGCAAAGGTTTGCAATCAAAAATTGGTAAATCAAATTCTATGATTGACATTAATTATAGCATAAGACGATAATCTTTACTACCTAAATTAGGTAACAACGACAAATTTTGGGTATAATAACAAACACCTAAATTGAAAGGATGAGCTATTGTATAGAATCTTTCTTCCCGGTATCCGCATAAAACGCTGGATACTTTTGTCTATTCTAGGCATTTTTATTTTTGCAATAGGTTTTTCTCTCATTTCTGACCCTGGCATAATTACTAAAAATGTTTTAGATGCATGGATAAAAGTAACTACAAAAAAGATGTCAGAAAACACAACTATCTTTTTTGGTTTAGGTGTTGCAATTATTGGTGTTGTTTGTTTAATGTATGGTGTCAATCGTCTAATTAATATTTTTACATTTCTGGCAAACCCCAAATTAACACCGCGGCAATTATTAAAATCATTTTTATCAGAAAAAATTGCGCCAACATTAAAAGTTGTTGGTCTTGGTGGTGGTACCGGTTTATCCACCATTTTACGCGGTTTAAAAGAATATCCACTGGATATTTGTGCCATAGTCACCGTATCTGATGATGGTGGAAGCAGTGGCAGACTGCGGTCATGCTTGAATATCCCACCACCGGGAGATATCCGCAACTGTATGGTTGCATTGGCGCAGGAAGAATCGGTGATGGAAAAGATTTTCAGTCATCGTTTCACCGATGATTGTGGTGAATTATATGGCCATAGCCTGGGCAACTTAATAATTGCTGGCCTGGGACAGATGAACGATGATTTTTATAGCGGCATCAAAGACGCGTCGCAGGTTTTAGCCATTCGTGGCCGGGTATTACCTGCAACAAATAAAGGCTTTGTATTGCGGGCAACCATGAACGATGGCACTGTGGTTGATGGTGAAACAGCAATAACCGCACACCCATCGGCTATTGAAAAACTTACCATTATAACTGAAGGTATACAGGCATTGCCGGAATCATTAGTAGCCATCCGCGAAGCAGATATTATTATTGTTGGCCCGGGATCTGTATACACCAGCATCATTCCCAACTTTTTAGTGCCGGGAATATCAGAAGAAATCGCAAAATCAAAAGCAATTAAATTCTTTGTATGTAATGTAATGACACAACCCGGCGAAAGTGACGACTTTAGCGCGTCTGCCCATTTACAGGCAGTATTGCAGCAATTACAGATACCTAACCCGTTCGATTATATTGTGGTGAATATACAAAAACCGACGGATGACATATTGGAACTGTATAAATCAAACAATCAAAGTTTTGTCACCGCGGATATTGATAACTGCCTTAAATTAGGCAGCAAACCAGTAATGGGAGAATTTCTGGCAGAGGCACATTTGGCAAGACATAATCCGGCAAAATTAGCACGGGTAATTCTGGAAAAAGTTGCCGAAAATATCGGCAAACCTTTTGAAAAAAATACCACCGTAAATACCCCGAAAAGGCGAAAAGATGACAACATTAAATAAAATACCAACAGATAGCGTTGGCGTGGTTGAAAGAAAATATTATCATTATTCAGATTTTTTATCATTGGAAAGTACTGAAAAGTTAAGCCCGATTACATTGGCGTATGAAACATACGGGACATTAAACGCCGACAAATCAAACGCGATACTAGTTGAACACGCATTATCCGGTGATTCTCACGCCGCAGGTTATTACGCCACCGACATCCTGGAAGGCGATATCCTGAAAGACGGCGCAAAACCGGGATGGTGGGATACCATGATTGGCAAAGGCAAAGCATTTGATACTGACAAATATTTTGTTGTTTGTTCAAATATCATTGGCGGTTGCCAGGGAAGCACCGGTCCCGGCAGCATTAACCCCGCCACCGGAAAACATTATGGTTTGGATTTCCCGTTAATTACCATCGGCGACATGGTTAATGCCCAGATGTTGCTGATGGAATATTTCAATATAAATAAATGGTACGCCGTGGTTGGCGGTTCTATGGGTGGCATGCAGGCGTTGCAATGGGGGGTCGCGTATCCCGATTTTGTTGAACATTGCATTCCCATTGCTACTACCCATCGGCTAAACGCGCAAAACATCGCCTTTGACGCGGTAGGACGCGCGGCAATAATGAGCGACCCCAATTGGAACGAGGGTAATTATTACGGCGGTGAAGTACCCGCAAACGGACTATCAGTCGCCAGAATGGTAGCACATATTACATACCTGTCAGAAGAATCGATGCACAGCAAATTTGCCCGCCAACTGCGATCCAGCGAAGTATATAACTGGAACTTTAAACCCGAGTTTTCTGTTGAAACATATTTGCATCATCAGGGTGACAGTTTTGTTAAAAGATTTGATGCTAATTCATACTTATATATTACCAAAGCAATGGATTATTATGACCTTGGTGCGGTATACGGCACCCTGGTAAAAGCTATGAGTCGCGTTAAAGCAAAATTCCTGGTGATATCAGTAAGCAGCGACTGGCTTTTCCCAACATCCCAATCCCGCGAAATGGTAAAAGCGTTACGGATAAACGACAAAGACGTAAGCTTCGTAGAAATCCAATCCGGCGCCGGCCACGACGCATTCCTGCTGGAAGTAGAAGAAATAACCAACCTGATCTGCGGTTTTTTAGGCATGGAGTGCAGGGGCAGGATGAAATAAATTAAAAATTAATAATGAAAAATTAAAAAATATTTTTGGTATTACACAGAGATGCACTGAGTAGACACAGAGATGCACGGAGAGTTTTTAATAATTAAAAATTGAAAATGTAAAATTAAAAATTATTTTGGTTTTACACAGAGATGCACTGAGGAGACACAGAGATGCACGGAGGGTTTGTAACAATTAAAAATTAAAAATGTAAAATTAAGAATTATTTTGGTTACAATATATAGATACCTATCAAATTTGGTCACCGTTTGGAACAGGGCGAGAGCCCGGCTATCCCCGGTAACAATAGAAAGATACCATTTTCAAGTTTGGTCACCGTTTGGAACTGGGTCACAGCCCGGCTATCCCCGGTAACAATAGAAAGATCAGTTATCTATCTGCTGATAACTGCCTAGCCGGGCTCCCGCCCTGTTCCAAACTGAGACTGAACTTGATAAAGAGAATGTTTATTGAATGAATATTTATGATTGGTAATAAAACATTACTGCTAACTGTTAAAGTTTTTTATTGAGAAATTTAAAACTTGTATAACCAAAAATAAAAATTTCCAATCCTAAGGAGTTATCCATAAAATGAAATCATATTTTGATCGGGAAGCGCTGACATGGGATGATAATCCTGTGCGGGTTGGGGTGGCGCAGAATATTGCGAGGGCAATGTCATCTGCTATTCCGCTTAACGCTGCTATGACGGCGATAGATTTTGGGTGTGGTACGGGGTTGATTTCGCTGGCTTTACAACCATATTTTAAGCATATCACCGGAATAGATACATCGCTGGGAATGATTGATGTGTTGAAAAGTAAAATATCGGCGGCAAATATCACCAATATTAATAGACTTGTCCGCAAATAATAAGTGAGTAGATTTTGTGGCTATTTTTCAGT
>CAZNLA010000338.1:0-6113 GCA_964573385.1 uncultured bacterium | reverse complement strand
TGGTTGTAATAGTCAGCATTTCAAAAACGGTAGAGAAATATTCTATAAAGACATTAAACATAATAAAAGAGTCACAAAATTATTTACAAGATGCAGTTATCCCGTGGCTATCTTAGAAAATAATGTTGATATATTAGTGGTCCAGATGAATAAAATATCACTTTATGCCGACCTGTTGAAATGGAACGTTGATACCGGCAAAGTATCAATAGTGGTAAAAATGCAAAAACGCTGGAATGAATATGATGAATTTTACTTAAGCAGAATGTATGGCAATTATGCTATTCTTTATACCCGTTCTTTGATTACTACCAAAAATATGCAAAAGAATGATTCAATCAAGTATGATGTGTGGGTGATAGATATAGCCAATTCAAAGATGAAACTTATCGTCCCGGGTGTAAACATTATTCCAAATTTCGGCATTACACAAAACAATTATAGCGAATTAATAAAGTGGGAAAAAGATAAACTGACGTATTATTATAAAACAAAGAAGTTCATTATTACTTTACCGTCTTTTAATATCACTGAATCTGTCTTACCAATCATTAAAAATCCGATGAATAAGACAACTAATTCGTTACCTGGGAGGGTATCAGAATGATAAGATTAATATGGAAAGAGATGCGCGAACGATGGGTAATGCACATGGTATGGGCAGCAGGAATTATCACTATCATGCTTATTGCATACAGCAAATATTTCTTTGGCGTCAGTGATTATTATGAAGATGTTGATCCTGCGTATATCATACTTGTGTTAGCGGCATTCACCGGTGGCAGTGCATACGCCAGCGAATTATCCCAAAACAGAGTAGGGTTTGCCTTCTCGCGTCCGATACCATGGTGGAAATTAATGATCGCAAAACTAATTCCGGGTCTTGTTGTTGCGGTATTATCACCCATTATCGCGTTTACCATTTTTTATCTTTCTATCAATCATGATTATCATCCATATTTAATATCTTCAAATGTTATCCCCGGTATATGGGGTATTATCTGGCCAAACGCACTGGTTTTCACTATTTGCTTTTTTTCATCATCTGTATTACCGGGTTTTGCCAGTGGATTTTTAACCACGATAATTATCTTCATGCCGTTATCCGGCATTTCATATTTAATTATAAACGGGTTAAAATATTACCCCAAAAATGATGGAATACAGTTATGTATGACAGGTGGTGCAATCGCAGGTTTTATTGCTGGTGGAATATTACTCTCGAAATTTTTCGCAAAAATGGATATCCCCGGTAGGTTTCTGAAACTCGGAATAATTGTAGTTATCTTTTATTTTGCGGGGATTACCACCGGTGTTTTTTATGGATACTATGGACCTTTTAAAAATATTGATATTAAACCAGCAGATTCCAGACTGGTAGATATACCTGGTACCGATTTTTATTTTAGCCCATACGGCAAATACGCGACTGTATATAATCCTATCAATAATATAGAACACTCGATTGATGTTATCGATTGTAATACCGGAACCACTATAAAATTAATTTCAGATGAAATAAGGAAACAATATCTTTATCATATCTGGTTATCTGATGATATGATAAAGATAAGCACAGCTAATGGCAAAAAAAATAACTATTTGCCAAATGAATATTTACACCAGATTTCACGCAACATCACCGTGCTTACTGATGGAAGTTATAATGTCGAAAACGTATCGCATGATAGCAAATATATCTTAGTACAAAATAGAAACATTAGATTAAAAGAAAAAATATTCAATAATGAAAAGATACAACCTGTAGAACTTACAATTTTATCTTTCCCGGAGATGAAAAAAGTAACCACTATAAAATGTGATTATATGGGTAAAAGAGCTGAATGGCAGGATGATAATAGCCTGATATATGACGATGATGAAGGAAAAAGGCAAAGACTCCTATTAAAATAAAGCGTTTATTGCATTTCCTCACGCACCGTCTGGAAGTCGACACACTGTGGCAATAAAATACCGGCAGTTGATGCAACTGCCGGTATGGTTATTTATTAACAGGCGGGCCGCCTGTTTTACGATTTTGCAGGCGGGCTGCCTTTTTTACATCTTTTGTACTACGTGGGCTATCCGGAGTATGTTGCTGGCACGGGTTATTACACCGAGTGGTTGGGCATTTACTGACACTGCCACTACCACGTCACCGTCTTTCAGCAATTTTAATTTAAGGGCGTGGCGTACGGCGCGTTCCAGCATTTCCTCGCGGGTTAGTTCGTCGGATACCAGTAGGGGGATTACGCCACGGTACAGGGGCATTCGGGTGAGGCTTGCCGGAACATCGGTAACTGCTACTATCATTTGTTCCGGACGTGATTTTGATATCAGCAGGGCGGTGCCACCACCACTGGTGGCGGTAATTATCGCAGGGGCATTCAGATGGTCGGCCATTTGTACCGCGGCAACGGCAATGGCACCGATTGGTTCGTCATATCGTGGCGCAACAAAATTGCAGTTGCAAAAATCTTCCATACCGTCTTCCGCGCTTTGGGCGATGCGTGCCATGGTCTGTACTGTCTCCGCCGGGTATAGGCCAACGGACGTCTCGCCGGAAAGCATCACCGCGTCGGTACCATCAAAGATAGCATTGGCGACATCGGTCACCTCGGCGCGGGTGGGTCGCGGGTTGCGAATCATGCTGTCCAGCATTTGGGTAGCGGTGATTACCGGCTTGCCGGCGGCATTGGCGGTATTGATGATAGTTTTCTGCAGTTCCGGTATCCCTTCCAACGACACCTCTACCCCCAGGTCGCCGCGCGCCACCATTACGCCATCATAAGCGTCAACAATAGCGTCAAGGTTGGTGATTGCCTCGTGTTTCTCTATCTTGGCAATTACCGGTCGGGTGATTCCAACCTCTTTCATTAAAGCGTGCAACGGTTCAATATCTTTTGCGTCACGCACAAATGACATAGCTATCCAATCCGCACCCAGAGTTAATGCCTGACGGGCATCTTCAATATCTTTATCGGTCAATGCCGGTATCGGCAGAGAAATACCAGGCAGGTTTATTCCCTTTTTACTTCCAAGTGGGGCAGCATTCAGTGCTTTACATCGGATGTCGGTATCGGTATTTTCCAACACTACCGCTTCCAACGCGCCATCGTCAAATACTATCCGCGCACCGGGATATACGTGTTTGGCTATCTCCGCCATTCCCAATGGTGCCTCATTTTCACCCAAATCAGTGCGCGTTGTGAGGGTGAACTCCTGCCCGGTGGTTAGCACCAGTGGCTTTTCCATCGCGCCGGTGCGAACTTTCGGTCCGCACAAATCAAATAGTACGGCAATTGGAATTCCCATCTCTTTTGACACATCGCGGACAAACTGCAGACTGGCGGCATGTTCTTCCATAGAACCATGCGAACAATTAACCCGCGCCACCCGCATACCGGCAATTATCATCTCTTTCAAAATATCAACAGAGGCACACGCCGGGCCAAGGGTACAAACGATTTTAGTTTTAATCATAGCAAATATTATTTTCTGCAAACTAATATTTTATCCTGCCGGATTAATATATGCAAGTTAATAATATAGATTTTTTAATGAATCACGCTAACAACAATTTTGGCAAAATGCTATGATTACAAAAATATACAGGCTCAGCGACCGTTCACTGAGCCTGTATAAACGAATATATTAAAATATTTTATCTCTGACAGCGATAATTCTCCAAAATAAATTTTGGTACCGGAGTCACATGTTTAATGACTATCCTTTAAAATCTTCGCCGAAATAAAATATTCTGGTTTCCGGGGATGACATGGTGATTTCTATTTTTGTCATGTTATCACCCATTTTTTCTTCTGTCAGCATATCCCACACCGGTCGCGGGGTTGGCAGATGTAAAGTGTGGTTTCCGGCTTTTACAGTGTGCAGGGCGGCGACTGTGTCACTGGCTAATACTACATTGTCATCTTCACACCAGATATGGCTACCGGCGTAACGACAGCATTCGCGCAGCAGGTTTGCCGGCAACGGCATTGCCACACTCCACAACATTTTATAATTGTCATTTTCTTTTAATATCAGTCCAGGTTTGTTGATATTCCAGAAGGTAGTAGCGCTACCCAAAGTCACAAAACCACCGGCATTTACCGCTGCCCGGGATGGCACCAATACCGGGCCATAGGCATAGCTATCCCCAAAGGTAAGGGAAGCAGGCAAATTATTGGTGATGGCGTGATTCCCGTGGACCATTACCCGTCGTGATGCCTGCCTTCTTACTATTTCAAACTCAATACCCATTAATTCGCTGATGCCATCGGCGCTGGTTTTGCTGCCATCGGTGATACCAGTGGATGGTCCGAATATCGCCATTCTGCCGTCACGCAATACTTTTGACCGTAACAGATTTAACCGTTCTTCATTTAATTCAAAGAGATTGGGGAAAAAATATGTGCGATAATCCGGCATGTTATCGTGCATCAAATCTGACAGTAGATGCACCCGGTACGGCACGCCGCAATGAGCAAGTCCCAAATGTCGTTGCCATAAATTGGCAATTTGCTGATATCCGGCAGTGCCATTTTCATGACGGGGACCGCTGTCATCTATCACAAAACAGATGGCGTGTTCAGTCTCACGATGTGGCCAATTAACACTGGCATTCAGAATACGGCGTTCATCACGAACCGCCGCTTCATGGATTCTTACATCATGAAAATAACTGCTGCCAACATTCATCCAATAATGCAGATGTCCGCGAGTTAATGTCCACGCGGTATTTCGTAGCAACCCGGCGCGCACCTCTTCAGTGGTCAGGAATGCCCCCAGGGTCTCTGCCTCGCCACCCATCCAGGTACGGGCATCATTTTCCACCAGCATTGCTTTGCCATACAACCGCAACGAATCGTTAACCCCTTCGGATTCCCAACCATATCCAACCGATCTGGCGGTATAGTCTGACGGGGTTATTACTATATCCCATCCTTCATCTTTCAATATATCAGCGATATCAATTGCACCACTGGGGATAGTCATCTCCGGGAAATCATTCATACAGTCAGTTATCCAATCCTGACGGCCAAATGCCTGGTTTAATAACCACCCTATCATTGGTTGTTTCAAAGCATCAAGACCCAACAATACCGGCCTTGCCGCGGTTGCTTCACGCAGTGTGCCCATTATACTGCGAATATAATTGCGGAATAATATTGCCTGCAATTCAAAATAATCAGTTTCACGGCGTATTTGTTCCGGTTCAGGCCAATGCAAAATAGTTTCACGTTTTGCCTTCCATTCATCCTCGGTTGGCACCTGAACAGTATCAAAACTAATCTGCGAATTACCCCATGCTGTTTGCAATTCTGCTTCGCTAGCATATTTACCGCGGATAAAACCTTTGAACGCGTGTTGCATGGATTGACAGACATCAAAAGAAAAACCATTTGTCGCCAACGCGGTTAACCCCTCGCCATAAGCAAAATACATATAGCCGACAATTTTATTTGCCCATGGCCGTGCTTCACAATACTCAATTATATTGCGCAAATAACGGTTAAAATCATCCCATCCATGCTCCGCAGCCAATGATAATTGCGACATCTCCTCGCCACTGCTACTTAATTGCATTTCTTCAGGATATTTTTTAGCCCACACCTTCGGTACTGTCTCGCCCGGACGCACATAAAACCGCGCCTGCGGATCCATTGCCAATATCGCCTGTGCCTGACCTTCAATATCTTTTTTGGCTTCTTCATCAGTCGGCCATGGGTATATCCCGTCATCTACCCAATATGGCGACGCCATTGTTTCCCAACTGTGTTTTGGGGACAGGAAATAAAGATGAACGCCACTATCCACAAAATCACGGTTACGTGCTGTCCATTCATCAAAGTTCCACAATATACAGTCGCAATAACATGCCGGCGGTAACACCTCACCACTGCTGCTGACTATTAAAGGACGACCTTCACGGTATTCCAAACGATATGAAACAGGTGAATCAGGTTGCGTTTGCGCGCAATTATTCTTTTCATTCATCTTAATTTCTCACTTATATTTTATTACTGTCACTTTACCTTTATTCAAATAAATTGGATAAGTCGAGTAGAGAGCTCCATACTTTTGTTGCACCGATGGCTCTGATTACCGGA
>CAZNLA010000337.1:0-6126 GCA_964573385.1 uncultured bacterium | reverse complement strand
CAGAAAAAAAGATATGGATAAAATTATGGATAGCACTCGTTTTTGCCGGGACAGGCGTTACCTTCCTTGCTGGTTTCTTATTTCCGGCATTAATCGCTGGCTTAATATTAGCTTCAGCATTGTTAAAAGGTAAAAACAGGTTGTTTGCTTATGGAATAACAGTAGCAATGCTTATTATAGCGGCTATACCATGGCATAATCGACGTGAGATTTTCATTGAACCATATCAAATGACTGTTAATAAAATGGATGCCGATTATTATTATAACGGTGAACCAACATTAAAAAAGATTTGGGGTGAACAACAATCAGCATTAAATGCTTTTCGTTCTTCACCGTTATACGGTTCAGGTCCGGCAACATTTGGAGATATGGCAGGCAGATCATATGATACAATGGGCCTGTTGGAAAAGCAACGTTTGGAACCGGATGCCCATAGCGGATTTTTAATTACTGCAATTCAAAGTGGAATTTTGGGTTTAGCGTCTTTATTTATGCTATTGGCATATTACTTAACAACTGCGATTAAATCATTTAAAAACAGTGGCAATAACTGGTATCTGGCAACAGCAGGTTCCATTTTAGCTCTGATATTCTTATTAATATTCACATTCCCGGTAGTGCGTGGTACCGGAGTTTTAATAGCAATGATTATGGGAATCATCGCAAATAATGAAACTTTTATACTCAATATGAGTATAAATAATAGTAGCAATGGAGGAAAAAATGAAAATTAACAGACTATTAACTATTGCAGCAATTTCTTTGGGATTGACTGTATCAGTATTCGCAGCTAGTACCCGTATTGTATGGGAAGCCGAAACTGCAAAGATTGAAACTGGAAACAGTTTCAAAACTGAAAAATACAAAAAAGATTTCAGCGGTAAAGTATCAGGCACTACAGAAAAAAATGTTTTGGCTATTGCTAAATTACCTGCCGGCCAGAAAATCAAACCTGATTCCGCGTCATACAACATCAATATTCCTGATGATGGCGTCTATTATCTGCATATCCGTGCATTATGGTCTACAGGATGTGGAAACTCAGTTGATGTAAAAGTATCCGGATATGATGGTGCACAATGGACAATATCTGACAGTACATATGACGCGTTGCATTGGTTAACCTTAAAAGAATCAGCAAAAGATATTAAACCATTACGTTTAAAAAAAGGTGTTGCTGTTATAACTCTGGTAGCGAAAGAACCGGGAATTAAAGTTGATCAATTAGTTTTAACAACAGATAAAGAGTTTAAACCTGCCGGAATATATAAAGCTACAGCAGATGCGGTTGTTGCAGATAAAAAATAAATTGCAGATTTACACCATTGTATAATATAACACGCATGGTGCTTAAACTGCGCATCATGCGTGATTTTTCATGGCAAAGGGGAAAAAAATGCGGTTAATATTAACGCTTATTATTTTGTTAGTTTCATTATATAGCGCATGGTCTACAGAAATATCAGGACTACCTGACAGCAAAGATGAATTGTCAGACAATTATGATATTAATTGTAAACTCAGTGTTACTTCATTACCTAAAGCCTCTTTTTCCATGACTGTTGAAACCGGTTATACATTACGAATATCTGCTGATACTGCAGACTTCTTAAGAATGGGCACAGTAATTGGAAAGTCTCCTATTACATTTAAATTTGGTGATAATTTTATTACTATTAAACGACGTCCGGGAACAATGGCACTGCTAATCAATCATCGCATTGCTTTTTTTGCGCCTATGCCTGATAAAACACAGGGAACAATATCAATAGGTTCTGAACCTTCTGGATTTACAGTTCTAAATGCCAGATACAGTAATATAGACTCACCATTTTTCGGTGACGATTTTATGCGACCGGATATTCTTAACCGTACCACAACAAGTGGCGCATGGATTGAGGATGACCTGTGGAAAGTAGGTTATTATAAAAAAGATAATCCTGGTTCATCACCTACTGACCCCAAGACTAATCTATCTATGGCAAATCCATGGATGCTGAGCCTTTACCCGGTGGTTGATACCACTACTAATGGTTTCTGGTTTGTTTACCGAGGTGTAGGGCCATCATGGGCGATAGTTCGCGAAGATAAAGCATATCCAACATGGGACAACTATTATATAGAAACAGCAGTAAGACCAGAGTTCGACAGCATGGTGGGTGTTATCGCCGGATACCAGGATAATAAAAACTATTTACTTTTCCGTTGGAAACAACGCAGTTATGATAATGTCAGTACCATGGGAAAATGCGAAATTGTTGCCGTTAATGATGGTACAGAAAAAGTTCTTGCCAGTGGTACCCGTGGATTTGACCCTAATCAATGGTACAAGATTAGAATAAATTTCGGTTGGAAAAAAGTACAGGCATTAATAGATAATCAGATAGTATTAGAAGCAATTAATACCGCACCAGCAGAAGGTGGAGTTGGACTTTACGCAAATGGCGCGGAAAAACCACGACGAATACAAATCGATAATGTTACTGCGGACATGTATAAAATCAAAGATGAAACAACCGGTAAAGTTGTAAATGATGCTGCAGATGCAATGCGACAAAGCAGTGTTGTTTTCTTTGATGATGTAAAAGTTGGCGAATGGGTTGATGTACCAGATGCACTAACTGACTCACCATATAAAATTGATACAACAGGTAATTGGACTATAAAAAACGGTACAGCTAAACTAACCGGTATAGGAAAATTATTGACTGGTCCGGAAAAATCATCCGATTTTGAGCAATCTATTTTAGCAAGAATTCAATCTGGTCAAAATGCTTCCATGACTGTACTTTTCAACATTTCAAATCCAGATGCCATGACCGGATATGCATGGACGTTATCGGCTAAAGGTCAAAAACTATCTATTCTTGAAAAAGGAATAAATACCGGCGAAGTTGCTAATTCTTCATCAGGAATTACGCCGAATGATTGGCAATCATTAAAAGTTGATGTTAATGGCGCATATATAGCTTTATACACAAATGGCAAGAAAACAATTGAATATTATAACAAAAAATACACTTCGGGTCGATGTGGAATAATGTCTGTTTCAACCGGTGTAGAAGTTAAATCCATGTCAATCAGCAAATTGGTTCCACAACAATACAACACTGTTGAGATTCATCCCGGATTTGAAAAAGATAAATGGTTAGCTACATGGTCAAGTCCTGAGGCTGACTGGTATCCTGTTGATATTCCAAAGGTATTAAATACCCCACAGGGATTCGACCATTTACGTGCTGGTGCTGCGGCACCATTACCCACAGATCTCCCCGGCATATACTGGTATAAAGGCGCGCTATATCATGATTTTAAAATTAAAATCCCGGTTGCGCCTGCTACTGTAGATGGCCAATCTATTTATTTATCACCGGGAATGGATCTAAAATCAGGATATTCTATCGATCTTATTAAGGGTGAAGGTGGCGCAACAGCAGTCTTAACAAGAAAAGGTGAAAAGGTTTCTGATGGCAAGTTCACCTATGGTGATTTATCACAATTAGTGCTGTATCGCCAAGGCAGTTATTTTATTCTGCTCGCACAGAAGTTAGATAAAGAGGATACAAGTAAAGATCCGGATGTTAATGAAGAAGAAGTTGTTTTTGCCTGGAAAGATACTAATCCCATCAATGCTGAAAAGTTCGGTTTTAAAGTAACTATAAAAGAATTACCCGCCGCGGTAATAGCAGTACAATCTGACCGTATCATGGATACTTTTGAAAACGCACCCAGCGGTTGGGTTACAGAAAGTGGAGTATGGCTGGTTATGGCGCGTTATTCCTGCCAACCTAAATGGAACTGGTTCGGTGGCTTTGGCAAGGGTACACCCACAGTCTGGACAAAAAATCGTCTTGATGGAAACCAAAACTTTGAGGCATATATGGGAGTTAAAATGCAATATGACAACGCTCCCGAAGAATATAAATCACGTTATCGTGATTTAAATGTAACCATATGCGCGGATGGTTCTCATTTGAATAGCGGATATTCTGTTATACGTAACGGAAAACCCCTGGGTACACCGGTAACTATGTTGGTAAGGAAAGGTGTTATTGTTAAAACAACTACCGCACCGGAACACCTGTTGCCTGTGCAAAATACCGGACATCGTCAATGGTTCGCAACCCGTATAGAAAAACGGAATATAGAAACGGCAGAAAATGGTAAAAAATCAGTAAAAGCGGAAATTAATGTCTATATTGATAATAGGTTAGCAATGACATATGTCGATGATGACCCTATCACCGGTGGGTATGCTGCAGTTTGGACTCTTGATAATGGACTAATGTTAGGCAGATCAAACTATTCCGCAGAAAAGATAACTGTTGGCAACCCACGTGCTGCTTCACCACTTGCAATTATGGATAATATAAAATCACTGCCAGTACCAGCCATTACAGTAAATACTGTACCTGTACAAATATCCACATTCGAACAGGACAATAATGGATGGAAAGAAAGACCGGGTATAAGCGCGCGCATTCTACGTGAGAAGAGTATCAATATCAACAATGTCTATCTGAAACTTATTAACAGTTTCCCATCAGGTGATTTCAGCGTTAATGCACCGATTACCGGTATTAATTTAATTAATACTCCGGTTTTATCATTCGATTACTGTTTTGACCCCGGCACTTCTGTTAATTTATACGCCCGACGCGGCACAACATGGTACGAAATTATTCTGTGCGGAAAACCGGGACAAGACAAAAATATCTTCACCGCGGGGGTATCACGGGTACAGGCCGATGGCGCCTGGCATCACACACATTTTGATATTAAATCTTTGTTAAATGACGCCATCACCAAACAAACAGGGGTAAAACCAACTGATATAACAATTGATGAATTAGCGTTTGCGGACTGGGGTGCTTCACCGGAAATTAGACCTTATGGATTTGGCTACAACCCCGGTGGCAAAATAATGCGATTGGATAATTTCTGTTTCCTTCCGATTATCGATAAATCCGCGGCAATATCATGGACATTACCAACCGGTATCAGCAAGGTTTATACATCAGTAGATGATTATATATTATCACCCGGAACAACCCTGACAACCGGGGTATTAAATGTACCCGGACGCAAAAACCAATCATTCATTCATATCATAGGGATGAATGAAAAAAATGAACCACAAGGCCTGATAACTTTGCCGGCACCGGTGACGCCATCATGACCGGGACTATCATTTTGCTGGGTGCATATGGCAGTGGCAAAACAGAAATAGCAATGTCATTGGCAAAGCAGGAAATAGAAACAGAAAAGGTTGTCCTTATAGATCTGGATTTTGTAACACCATATTACCGTGTTCAGGACTGTCGCGAACATTTAGAAAAAGAAAATATCCTGATAATAGCACCGGAAAAACGTGTGGCGGCAAATGACTCACCATCAATCCCACCGCAAGCGATAGGATATATGATTAACCCACCGGGATTAACCATAGTTGATCTCGGTGGAGACCCCAACGGCGCACTTGTAATCGCGCAATATAGCCAACAATTGCCTGCCGTCCATGTTTGGGCAGTAGTAAACTTCAGCCGTCCCACCACCCCAAACGCAGAGATTGCACAAGTTGTAATAACAGAAATTGCATCTGCCGCACGTTTAAAAATAACCGGCATAATACATAACACCCATATGAAACAATATACCACCATGGATGATATAACAGAAGGTTACGCGGAAGCACAAAAACTTGCCAAAATGATGAAACTGCCTATCGTATTCACTTGCGTTCCAACCGGTTTTTTGCCTATAAAAGATTGCACCTCCCCCACCCTGACAAGTACCCCGGATTTGAAGAATAGTTGGGAAAGATAGGGCAATGGTATAATCGGTCGGATTGGGCGGATCGGGCGGATTATTGGGGGTTGGGTGTTTTTTTTTGTGGGTCGGGTGGATTTCGCGAGTGAATAATCCCAGGCTATAAAAAATAGTGTTGACACAATATCACCGATTGGAATATTCTTTACTTATAATTTTATTATTACGACATTCTGAAAGAGAGTTTTATAGTTATGGCTATCAAGAAAACTGAGCTTTATTCTGCCCTTTGGCAAAGTTGCGACAAGTTGCGCGGGGGGATGGATGCGAGCCAGTATAAAGATTATGTGCTGG
>CAZNLA010000336.1:0-6133 GCA_964573385.1 uncultured bacterium | reverse complement strand
GCAGAAAATTGAAGGAACACATAGTAATCGCAAGCATACATGCTGTTATTAGTTCCAACAAGCACAACCGATTTAGGCACAGAAGATTCAATAGGAAGTCCTCTCGAAATATCAACATAATAATAACAATACGAATTTTCAAAATCTAGTTGTGAAATAAGTGAAGAAGACCAGCCTTCAATTTGTCCGCCATTGATGGAGTTCTGTCCTGACAGCTGATTAAGGAATGCTTGATATGTGTAAGACTGATTCTGGTAGATTGCATTCTGTCCGCTTACCAACACATTAAAGTTGCTAATATGAGCCAAAGGGCTTGTAGTTCCTCCTCCTGTTGGGTCATACGGAGACAATAGAGGATTAACCGCATTATTACTGGTAGTATTAAACACAGGAATTACAAGACAACTTTGAAGTCCAGAAATTCCGTTTGTGATTAGGGCGTTAATATTTCCAGACCCTCCTCCTCCTACATTTTGAACAATATATTGGTAATAATCGCTATATTCAACTGATTTAACACTCTGTGAAATATAAGCAGATTCAACCATAGGGTTCATAACATAACTCGGCACATTTAGAACAATAGAACGAGACAAAGGACCATTTCTATCAGAAGGCAATGTTTGGGATGATGCCGTAGGAATATTACCAACAGAAAGAGAAACAGTGTATGTGCCTGGAACTAAATTACTACATCCATTGCCCAAACCACTCGACGCGAGCATAATAGGAGAAAGTCCTCCTGACGGAACATTTACAGTAGCAAGAGCCATAGTTGAAAGAGAAGAAGACGATGTAGGAGGAGATATAACTAATGGTCCACTAACAATATCTGCTGCCACAACAGATCCACAAACTGATACTTTATATGTTCCAAGTCGTCCAGCAACTTCGCCAACAGCAGTAACATTAAAAGACACTTGAGAAATAATTGTAGCAGTATAATTACCTGCTCCTGGAAAACTACAACCAACAGTAAGAAAATTACCAGCAGGAATAGCCGTAACAGTTAGAATAGCTGTAGCAGCCGTAAAAGCTGCTGTAATGCTAAAAGTTGCCGCAGCAGCAGTCACATTTGTTGCCGCAACAGCTACCGAAACCGTAGGCTGATTCAAATTAAGTGTAATTTTTTGGTATAGACCTTTACACATAGGCAATTTATCATACAGAGGATGCAGATGACGGAGAAAAATAGTGGCACTAATAGAAGCCTGCCAAATATTTGTTCCTGATGCTCCTGGCATTTTTCGGTTAATATATGATTTATACATAATATTACACCTATTCGCATCTGCCATAGCTGAAAATTGTGCCGAACCTGAGGCAGAATCTCCTGAAACTCCATCAAAGTCATAATTCCAACATTTTTGTCTTTCGTAAAAGCCTTTGTTAAAACTCTCTTGTTGATTAAGCACTCCCGCTACAACTGGTGCAACAAACAAATTTCGGTTATTGCAAGTTCCAAGACCGGAACGAGATGCAGCGGTATTCTGTTCAAAAGAACAAGAACTGTCCGGGTAAAATCCAATGCTTGGTCCAAGTGTAAGCAAGTCCTGATAAGAAAAAGTTGTCATTAGGCGAAAGTTATTTACTAGGGAAATAAATGGTGTCGTTTGAACCACAGTAGACCCTTGGAGGTCTACAGAAATACTATGAATAACCGATGCATAGTTATTTTTAAGACCAAAAGCATAATCAGCTGAAGTAAGAGCACTGGACCACAACGGGTCATTAGAAGCCGAAGCTGTGAGCAAAAGCGGGACGGAAAGATACGCTTCGCGGTAATTCATCCAGCGATTACTGTTTGAAAGTTGCGATGTATCTAGTGTGACCTGTCCCGAGCTATAAGAATTATTGTTGTTGTCTAGGATCGAAATCCAGTTTTTTTGTAAAAAAATAGACGAATCCGTTGCTGAAGAGCTCTGAGAAAGTTCATAAACTGCCTCATCCATATTTATATTATATCAAAAGAAGAAAATTTGAAATAATACACTAAATAAGCCTGCCTAATTGAATCTTATATTTGAAGGCTTTTTTGACATGCTTTTTGGGTTTAATTGTTTTAATCCAGTTAATGCACCACCGGCAAACAAACCAAGTCCTAAACCTCGACCCGTTATGCTGTGATACTCCTCTGGGCTTTCATAATTACTTGCACTGCCTGGACCTCCTCTTGAAAGCAAAATAGAACCGCCGCGCATCATTAGCTTACGACCCTTCATAAAAAGCGTTCGTGTCATATATTAATATAGAGAGAAAATAAATCAGAATTCTACATTATTTCCTTTTTCTTAAGGTTTCTCAAACGGAGAATGCTAATTAAAATAGTATTGAGAAGTGTCAATTGCTTTTGGATCGATTTCTCTCTCTTGTCTTCTAATTCAGTTGATGTTTTAATTGTATTCATATGGTTCATTTGCTCTTTACTAAATAGGTCATATATTTGGTTTAGTACTTGTTCTGTCAAATCATTTCCGCAGTTAAACATTCTATATAATATTGCTATATTATTTATCGCTAATTATAACGCTTTTTGATGAAATTATAAATATACTGAATCTACAACAAAAACAACAAAATATATATTCTATAATCCATATATTTCGTTGCTAAATTAGTATGCTTTCTTTCGTTGCTAAAGGAATGAAAGGAAAAGGTGCCGGCAGTGACGGCAAGGAAGGCTTAAATCAAAACCTCTGGCTAGAATATATTTGGACTTTTTTCTTTTTTTGAAAATAAAATATGCGTGTGCGTGTTTATAGGACTTTTGATTTAAGCCCTCTCTGCCTCCCTTCCCTCCCTTTTTTCTTGTCCTCCTTTTCTCTCTTTTATAAAAATAAATAAATTCATAAATATATACTAATATGGTAATAGAATATATATAGTTTATCTCTAACTAGGAAAGCTGAAGAGGGCACGAATGGCAAAGTATGCACAAGTGGCAAAGTGGCAAAGTGGCAAAGTGGCAAAGTGGCAAAGTGGCAAAGTATGCACGAATTTATTGTTGTCCTCCCAATTCTTTAATAATGAAAGTAAATACCATGGTGGGATCAATGATGCTTAAAATTGCAGAATTACTACCCCGCAATGTAAAAGTAAGCTGATTCGTGGTCCCATTGAGTATGTTGAAGGCATATTCCGGAACTTGCTGTGTTATAATTTCACCGATAGCAACTGTAGGCGTGATTGAATAAATTATTCCTGAAGGATTAGAATATATGTTATTGATATTTGTACACGAGAGAAATAAAGTTGGGTTTGGCTGTACCTGCGGCGCAGTAGAACTGAAATACGAAAGATTTACGCCAACGCCATCATTCTGTAAAGTGGTAAAACCAGCAGCATATCCCATAATTTTATGAAAATTTGATGGAAGAGTAATCAAAGGATTGAAAACGGTGGTGGGATATCCAGGAAAAGCAGCATAACCCGCCGCAACATTCGCCACAGGAGCAGTCCATGTAGCAGGGAGAGAAGTAGGCACAGGAAATGTATTAATATTAACTGCATATCTATTTGCAGAGACAAGAAATTCTGCGTAATATACATTTTGACCTGCAGAGTTTATTAGGTAATGTCCGTTCTGTATCATAATGAATTGCAAATAATTATTAATATCAGCGACCTCATAGATGCCGTTGGGTATGGTAATAGTTATTGTTGATGTTATCGCCGCGACCTTCCAGGTATAACTAAATGTGTTGTTTTGTAAATACTGTTGATTACCAATGTTATTCCAGCTATAGTAAAGCTGCGCACTCACAAGAGCAATTGCATGATTGCTAAAGGAGACCGAACTAGGAAATACATATGTTAGAGTGGAATTCGACCCGTCTGTGCTTGTGATGTTGTTACGGGTCAGAACAATTTGTGATTGTCCTTTGCTTGTATTCTGACTTTTGGCAGTCGTATTTTGGCTGTTAAATTGCATCTATATATACTATATAGACATATAATATTTCTCTAAATGACTAAACTATATTTATGCCAAATTGCACAATTCAAAGAGCACCGAATTTGCTTGCGACTTGGGAATTGTTCCAGCAGAGATAAACTTCAAAAGCAGACCTTTTAACTCTTTGATAATCTCCTTTGCATTATTGCCACAGAGCAACTGTCCACGAAGCAATTGAAACCGGTGATTGTCTTTCTCTCGTTGGTTTAAATCGGGAGTTGGAACAGACAATTCAAGTCGAGCAAGTTTAACAATTTTATGAAGCAATTCCTTATCGTCGGTGTTTAAACCAGAGATAGTTTCAAATGAAGGCACGCCTCCAATTATCACTTGTTTCAAAATATCAACAATAGACTTGCTTACCTTTTGGGTCGGAATTGTTGGTATACTATTGTTGCTTTTGGAACGAAGCATCAGAATACCGTCATTAAGCCTGTATTTTTGTATTGCGTATTTGCCAAATGGCACAAATTCAATAGGCTTCTCAATCTTGCCAGTAATGCGAATCGCTTTTTTGGTCTTTGGTTCAGAGAAAGATACCATTCCACAACCACGCATTCCTTTACCTTGTTGAGGTGCTTTTTGAGCGTTATATTGTTCAACTAATTGTTTTACATTACTATCTTCCCAATATGATTTGTTTTTATTTATAGCAGAATTAAAAGGTTCATTAGGAATTCTACCTTTAGACAAATCTTCTCTTGAAATCGGTTGCCCCTTATGTGTAAATTCATAGCCTAAATCTTCTAAATCCATTAATAATTTTGAACGATCTGATGATTTTCCTCTTAACAATGCTAGTGCCATTTTCCAGTCAGAAGGAAATTCCCAACGAGTAGTTGATGACGGGGTAACTGGTGCTGCTCCTGATGATGGAGTAGACGGTGGTGTTGCTCCTGGTCCTAGTGCTGCTCCTGGTGAGGACGGTAGTGCTGGTGGTAGTGCTAGTGGTGGTGCTGGTTCTGGTGCTGGTTCTGGTGCTGGTTCTGGTGCTGCTCCTTTTTTACCCTTTTTAGCTTTACTCATTTGTGCGAGCATTTGTTTTCTCGCTTTATGCATTGCTACTGCCTGTTTTCCAGTAATTCTTAATCCTCCTCGTGTTTTTACACCTTTATATTCTCTCAATACATCTACGTCTGCTTCAGTCAATCCACTCATAGATTCAACAATACGATTAAATTCTAATTTTTGTTGAACTGGGTCAGTTATGGTTTGTATATAATTCCAAAGGTTATCAAATTGGTCTTGAGTTGGTAATTTAGGATATATATCAGACAATTTCTTGTCTAATTCAGTTTTTAGGTCAGGCGGCATCGCAGCAATTCGTTCTAAATCTGCTAAACTTAACATTATCTTTTCCAATTCATCTAATGTAATCATTTGTTGTGGCGAAATTACTTTTTTAGTCGTTCCAAATTTTATCAACTTCTTAATACTATCACTTTTTAAACCATAATCTTGTATGTTTTTGAGAGAAAGTAATATCTTGTCTGATTGTTTTTGCAATCCTTGCAACCCCATATCAATACCGGCTGAATCATCTTGAACATCACTATAATTCTGTAATGCTTGAATAAATATATCTGCAGGAACTCCTAAGGCATAAGCCGATTTCAACTTTTGTGATAGAGTTTGAAAATATTGGACCGCCCTTGCTATTTCATCATCATTCAACCTATTTACAATCATATTCGCATTTGACCCATCTGTTATTTGACGCAATTGAACTGACAATTGATTCTTCAAATTCTGAATGTCGCCTATTTTATCACTCAAAGTTCGCATATCTGGCAATGCTTCTGGCACTTGGATACCTTGATTCATTTGCGAAACTGCATTATATACACGATTATTATTGTTTATTTGTAGTTGCAAGTTTGCTTTATATTCGTCTAAATAACGCTCATAGTCCATTTGTTTTTTTAACATACTGAATGCCATGATATATTATTAATAGAGAGAAAAAAATAAATTAATCACATTGTTTTTGAGACTGAAGTTCTTTTAACACAGATGGTTCTCCACACAAGTCAGCGTGGCATTTTACATCGCCGTGATGAGCCTTCTGTTCATCGGAAAGAATAAATTCCGCTTCAAAATTGGTCTTGCAAAGAATTTTTGACGGATCAAACGCTACAGGGTCGTCCATATACGAGCAAATCAATTCGTTGTATTCTT
>CAZNLA010000335.1:0-6146 GCA_964573385.1 uncultured bacterium | reverse complement strand
TTAATCCCCAGGCTGACGCCTGGGGTTAATCATTAAAATGCCTTTCCAAGGCATTCATTAACTTTAAACCGGAAACTTGTCCAATTTATTTTGGTTAGGAATTGATCAATAAAGGTGAATAATTTATGTTGAGATATGTAGAATACCATGCAATTTCCCTACCTTTTTACGATACAATTTATCTTCTATCAAAACAAATAGTCAAATATAAGAACTCAATTCGTGTATAAAGCACTCTCCTTCGGGGAGAGGTTGGGATGGAGCTATAAAGTAAACACCAAATTTTCAATCACAATTGATTCAATATTCGACGTTGAAAGTTCAATGTTCAATGTTCAATGTTCCCCAAAAAAATCCTTATTTATCGTACCTTATACATAAATCATCACTCCATTTCCAATTATTGTTAAACCAACCACGGGCGACGGTCAGGTATGTGGGTTTATCCGCGTTCGGGTTTGTTTTTCCAATTAAGTAATCGCCACCTATGTTGTGTGTGTCCCAAACCTGGTAGCCAAAATCGTCAACAGCAGTGACAATTACCGCGTAATGTTCCGGTGATAATGGATTTGGGACGGTGATACAGGCACTGGAACCGGCGCCATCAACCTTAATATCACCAATAGATAATCCGGTTTCTGTCCATTTTATTGGCAGATTATTCACCATTTTAGCAATTATCAGGTTATTTGCCGGGGTGCCGATAAGAATCAGGCTAGCATTATTTATGTCGTCATCAGTAATTTCATTATCTGCTTTCGCAACGAAAACTGCGCCTAAACCCCAGTCTGCCATTTTTTTGCCACGTTTTGCCATTGCTGTTTTTTGGGCATCATCGCCACCTGATCCATATACAAATATGAAACGGTCACGCTGGAAATCATCAATAGGTCCGGAGAGACCGTGATGTTTCTGCTCTGTCGGTACAGTTCCGGTGGTCCATTTATCATTAATCCGTATTAATTTTAATGATGTTGATTTTTCTTTGATATTCGCTGGTATGCCGGGTTGACCATCTATACTGATTGTCATGGTAGTATCCACCGGCGCAAGACGTTTATCGAGCAACAGCGAGATAGCATTTGCATTGGTAGTAGTTACATTAATATTCTGGACTTCTATTTTCGCGTCAATACTGGCAATATCTGCCGGCGATGTTAACTGGTCAATTGATACCCACCAGGCGGAGTTATCGCGCAGATTAGTTGTTTTAAATTTTACCCGTTTTGGATACGAAGGTCGTTTGTTGGTTAGCAACCACTGGTAAAATGCCGGGTCATAAAGTTCGCTTGCCGGACTGCCGTGCATTGCCCCCGGGACATAATGGGTATTTAAAGAAATATCCAAAGATTCTAATTTCTTTTGCATGGCAAGTCTTTCTGCTGCCGCGTTAAAATCATCTTCTCCAAACGCACTGCGCAATGGAATATTCACAATATTTTCTATCCGTGATACCAGGCTTGATTGTTCAAACAGTTTACGTTCCAATGGATTGGTAATAATATCCGGTTGGGGGATAGGACGAAGATTTGGGATGCGGACATTGTTAACCGTTTCAAAATATTCCGGATATAACCGGGTTGCCGGGTAATTTGGTCCGGTATCAATGCCGGAAAACAGTGGTGCTGCCGCCGCCCACTGGTCCGGGTGTGCCATGGTTAGCTGCCATGTTCCGCGGCCACCGATATGATAACCAATCAGATAAATCCGGTCTTCATCAATATTGTATAGTTTTTTTACCTGTTCCAGACCTGCCCATGTTTCAGCTGCGCTAATACCACCCCAATCAAATTGCCGGTATGCTGCCCCCTGGTAAACAATTGCTCCGGTATCTTTAAAGGCATCTGTCATCATTGATAACATGCGTTCGTCGGCAAATATTGAATGCAATAAAACGATAAGTGGCATTTTATCTTTTTTTGCGTTATATGTCGGTGGTACATACATTGCGTATTGCCATGGTTGCGCGGTTAGTGGTGATTGATACGCGCGGACGAATGATCCGGTTCTGCCTTCGTATGGATCTTTGCCGTTTTCCAGCACCGTCACCGCTTTTTCAATTTCAGTATATTCTGTCAGCATCTGGTCTAACAAAGTGTAATTAACGGCTTCCGGTCTGGCCTCATTAAAGACAAATGATGTAACACGTGTGTACCACGCGGCAATACCCGCCCGCAGCATTGGGTCAAGGTCTTCACGTTTTTTTGCTATCTCAATACGATTTTTCAGACTGTTATTTAAATTACGCATCTGTTGATATCTGGCGCCAACCAGTTGTGCCTGAAAATTATTCACGGCTAATGTTTGTCCGACATCATTAGTCACGCAAACCATGAAGTTATATAATCCCTCACAATCTTTTATTGATGAAGATTTTTGGCCGATGCTAATGCGTTCTCCCGTTTTAGTTAAATCAATAACAATTGGTGCCGGAATATAGTTGTTGTCAGGGAACGGCGCAATTGCTGTGATGGTCGCTGTTTTTGCGTCTTTGCAGTCAGAAATAGTGCTTACCGTCATATTATCAGCATCGGTGACGCACCAGTTATTTGTACCGGCTAAAACATGTGGCAATGATGTTTGACCATGGTTACGCAACATAAGGATATTGGTATGCCTTGGCTGCGCGAAACTGATGGCGCTGGGGTACCATAATAATTGCGTTTTTCGTCCGGAACCATCGCGGTCATCAATATATACCTGAAAACCTAATGATGTCCCAAATGCAGGGGTAAAACCGGTGAGATTTTTCCACGGTATACGGCATTCTAAAGTGTATCCATTTGTCCGTATTTGTGTCGCGCCGTCAACATCTTCAAATTGTTTAGGCGGTCCGGTGGTGCGTAACTTAACATCTGGCTTTAATGCCGGTATTATTGCCTGTTGAAAAAAGCCATCTATTCTTTGCTGACGCGGATAAGTATTAAAAAATAGCTCAAGGGTATCTCCCTGCCAAACTTCCGCGCCATTTACTGCTTGTGATAGTTTGTCATCACATATATCTGCTGCCAAGTATAAGTATGTATGATCCCATGATAATAATATAGCACCGCTTACGTCACGGGTGCCAGTCCACGGGAATCGTCGTCCGGTTTGGCTGTTGGCACCCAGAAGTATAGATGTGGTATCCACCGGCCAATCCGACAGTATACTGTCTAACACCGGTGGTTTTACCATATTACCAATAGCTACTGATATAGGCGCGGCCTCACCATCGCGGAAAATATCCGAATTCGTCGCGGAGTATGCAAAATGCAATAATACACAAAGTAATAAAGAAATGAAAAACCTATTCATAAATGCCTCCACTGTAATTATTTAACCACGAAACACACGAAATACACGAAACACACAAAAAATAGTAACTTATCCCCAATAAATTGGAAAAAGTTTTCAGTTTTCAGATATGGTCACTGGACTTGTAAAAGTGAGTTTATGCGAAAGTTCTGTGGAAATTATCGTCCACGTTTTGGCAGGTTGTTCAGTGTTGTTAGTGGGTCAGGTGGGGCGATTGTGGGTACTGCCAGCACCTGGTAAGTCATGGCTATTTCTGTGCAGTTGGTAAATTTCGGACACCGCACGCATTCATTCCACACTTTTCGTGGCAGATTAGCGCGGTCTACCTCTGTGAAACCGATTGAACCGAAGAAGTCAGGACGATAAGTAAGGCAATACACTGACGAAATTCCCAAATCTCTGGCGTCATCTATGCATGCTGAAATTAATTTTCTGCCGTAACCTTTACGTTGGCAATGGTCAGCAACCGCGACCGCTTTTACTTCTGCCAGGTTTGCCCAGTCAACATGTAATGCTGCCGTGCCAACAACCTCGCCATCTTCAATTATTATATGGAAATCCCGGATATTCTCGTATAATTCATGCAATGGACGGTGCAACATAGCGTCACGTTCCGCAAATTGATTTATTAACCGTTGCATACCAACAACATCTGTAACTTTTGCCCGTCGTAATATATAATCACTCATGGAGATATTGTATAAATCGCAGGAGAATAAGTCAAAGATTTTTTTATTGAGGATAATAATAAGATTACATAACTTTCGCTTTTAAAGTATATTTTTCTTTAAATGTGAAAGTCTTGATATAAAAAAGAAGTAGTTTCTACCACACACGGCGGATTCGGTCGATATTAAAATGTCGATTATCATTACGCAGACTGCAATGGGCTTGTAATATTCCACCGTCAACACCCAACGGCAATATGCGTCGTTTTGTCACTCTGCCTTTGCCGTCACAATATTCTATCATAACTTCGCGGTGTTCCGCAATCGCGGTTTTTACCGATTCCAAATGCACTGGCAGACCATCCATACCTTCATTAAGATATTCACGGATTACGCCACCATTATCCAGGCATAATAAAAATAATTGCAGGCAAACCCGGGAGTCTTCCAACGCGCGGTGTGAAATATCATTACCCAGTCCAAAATGGTCGCGCAATGTCGGCAGGCTATAACTGGTTAATCCCGGAAAAGTACGGCGGGTAAGAGCACATGTATCAACATAATGCAGAGAAGGCATGGGGATACCCGCACGCATGCAGGAACATCGCAGGAAACCGACATCAAACCTGGCATTATGCGCCACAACAATATCGGTTTTTAAAAATTCAATAAACTCTGGTAATTTTTCTTCAATAGTCGGACTGTCTTTTACATCGTCGTCAGTTATACCATGGATTTCAATTACCGCAGGGGGCATGGTTCGCTGGGGATTTATGAGGTTTTGATATGTGGCTATTTCTTGGCCATTATGCCAACGAATTGCGCCTAATTCTACAATTCTGTCCCAACTGGCAGATAATCCTGTAGTTTCAAGGTCAAATGCTGTAATAGTACTTGTTGTAATTATCTCCAGCATTTGACTGACCCTACAGGATTAGTTGAAATATATGACAATATATACTCTTTTCGTAATATTATTGGTTTAACTTATTACAAGACTTTCTCTTTTAAAGAAAAAGCTGCTTAAAATGGTCGCTTCGACAGGCTCAGCGACCGGTCACTGTGCTTGTCGAAGTGACCTTAAGCGAAAGTCCTGTTATTATTCTGATGGTGCTAATTTTACTATTGAAAACCAGAAATTTTCAATAGATTGGACAACTGCGATGAATTGGTCAAGGTCTACAGGCTTGGTAATATAACAATTTGCATGCAGATTATATGTCTTCAACACATCCTGTTCAGCAGTTGATGTTGTCAGGATAACTACCGGAATGCACCGTAACTCCGGGTCATCTTTTATTTCCGCTAATACTTCACGGCCATCTTTACGTGGCAGGTTAAGATCCAGCAAAATTATGTCGGGACGGGGGGAATCAGTAAATTGCCCTTTATGACGTAAAAATTCTATGCCTTCCACACCATCTTTCGCGACATAAACAGTGTTGCGAATTTTTACTTCTTTTAATGCTTCCATTGTTAACAAAACGTCACCCGGATTGTCTTCAATCATTAAAATTACTACTGGTCTGCCTAATTGTGAACCTGTTACCATATAATGTAGGTACCTTTATTCTTTCTGTAATTATACTGCAATTTTTACTTTATAACGATTATTTCACAAAATAAATTAAAAATAACTTACAATAAAATTATATCATTTTTTTCTGGTGATTGCTACTGCGGAACTGCGGGCATTGGCTATGGCGTCTGGTTTTTCAATTTTGATAGTAACGCTATAAATCTTGTCATCAGCAAGGCAGGCATTTGCCAAATTAACCGCCAATGTTTCCAATAATTGAAAATTGGTATTTTTAGCAATATGGCTTATTTTTTTTGCTATCGTGTCATAATCAACCGCATCCGCCAGGTTATCTGTTTCCGCGGCTTTTGATAAATCTGTGGTTAGTACCACATTTATTATTAAAGGTTGGCGGGCAACCCTTTCGTTATCATAAACGCCGATTATTGCGTTAACACGCAGGTCATTAATAAAAATTTGGTCCATTATGATGGTTCCTTTAAATGTCTTCCGCCATCTATATATATTGTTTCACCCGTTATAAAATCATTCTGTAACAGATATATCACCGCTTGCGCTATTTCTTCAACAGTGCCGTGTCTGCCCAATGGTACTAATGGAATAAGCGGTTGTAAAAAGGTATCGTCAGATCGGAAGAGCAC
>CAZNLA010000334.1:0-6155 GCA_964573385.1 uncultured bacterium | reverse complement strand
TATGTTTCAACCAGGGTCGGGTACCACTCGCCGTCAGTTATGCTGTCACCGTAAAATACGACACGGTCACCATTTTTAATTAACAAATCCGCCGGTTGCTGACCTGCAGCAAACGCGCCATTTGCAGTTAGCAAAAACAATGCGGAACATAACATTAATTTTATGATATTTTTACCCATAACAATTTCTCCTTATCCAAAGCAGGTTATAACCACAACCCGTAATTATTTCTATTTATTCTATACGGAATGCCGGGGACGGCATTCCATACAATCAGACAGGTTTTGCACAAGCAACATAGATATTTTATCATCAGAATTCTCGTTTACATTAAACGTGCCAGTTAAACTATCCACATCTGAAAACCGAAAACTGAAAACTTTTTATGGTTTTACTTCATTTTTAAAATGCCATATCCCCCATAAATGCGGAGTCAGGGTTGCTTCTGTCGGCACATCGGCGACGGTACTGGTTGCCTTATTTTGCCAATATAACCGTTGCATCGTCTGAAAACCATTACCCCGCAAAACGCCTATATCTCCGCGGATTTCCATGCCATCTTTTGGTGCTAACCCGGTTAATGATAATGGAATGGATAGTTCATAACAACCATTTTTCGCCGCAAAAGATATTTGCGTGCTGATATCCTCGACGCGGTCAAATGTTAATGTCCGCCATGGTGAACTGAATGATGCCAAGGCCTTAATATCCGGCGATATTGGTTGATATAAAACGGCAATTGGTTTCCCTTTCATTTTTGTTATTAAAATACGGGTATCACCGATTCCCGCCTTTGTTCTTTTCGGCGATGCCGTTGTGTTTGCTGCTAACATAATATCAAGCGCGCCACCGGTTTTAAACAGCATCTGCCATGCATCGCCGGCGTTAGCCAACAGGTTGGGTTCGTTTGTTTTATATGCGGCATATAACCGTCCACCGGAAATTCGCAACGCGGCGGTAATTTTACCACCCACCTCTGCATTTAATCTGTTGTTTGCTTTTTCATCAATAACTACCCATTCGTCATTATTCCATTCGTCAATTACGCCATCCACCACCGGGGCAGTATCTGTAATATTCACCGATACCCGATCCCGGCCTACCTTTGCAAGTCGCGCGGTTTCCTGTTGAATACGGTATTGCTGGGATTCATCCAACATCGATTGGGTAATGTCAATTTCCCATGGTTTAATGCGTTTTGCACTTTCCAGACCTTCGAATTTAATAATGCTGGAGTGGCTTTTCCCTGCTACAAAGTAAAATTTACCATCTTTAGTTTGTGTTGCTGTTGACCAGAAATCCTCGTCATACAAGGTTATATCATTCAGCAACATACCACGTTTTGCTTCAGGAAAAGTCCAGGTATTAGATGTTAATCGCACATCATTAAACAGTGTTGCCACAAACAATCCATCAGTTGTTATCAGGAAGAAATCGCCTTTGTCTCCCTGAATTACCAGCATTTCACCGGCATCTGAACCGGCAGGATTAAAGATACCCATGTGATGGGTTGTGGCCATTAATTCGCCACGATGCGTTGGCGGTACCGAGAATACCCCCGCCTGTTGCCCGGGCCATTCATTTGGATATGTCCATACAATACTGCCATCGCGAATGCCCCGTACCATTCCTCCTGTGCCTATTGTCCAACCGTTCCCCGCGGCAGCAATTTGCCCACTGCCACTCCAAACTTCATTCATAAAGAAGTTTTCAAGCTGTTTTTTCCCTTTTGTTAAATCATAAATCGGGACACCATTTTCAGTGAATCTTTCCGGGGTAAATATCACCGCACCCGCGGTGCAAAATTCCAATTTTTTATTTACTGTCAGGCTTCCGGTAATGCCTTTCGCAAAAGATAATTCATCCGGTGAGACCTGTGAATCGCCATTTAAATCCGCCCATGTATACATAAATGTATCCCATCCGGCTTTTTTAGGCTCCATATCCTTCGGCCATGCATCTTTAAAACGATTATCATTGAGCAATGCCCAGTCTCTTGCCATTCCTAACGACGCGACGGGTTTTGCCAAACCATTATTCATTAACCATATACTGGCGCATCGCGGACCGCCAATAGGGGCAGCATTATTTACATCTGTCATATATTGCGAACCGTTAAGATATATAGTCGTCTGTGGTGCGGTACCATTTGGCATTTGCAATTCGTCCGGTTTAGGCATGTAATATATATTGTTAAGTTTCGAGGAACCTGTTACCCAATCAAGGGTAAACTCCAGACCTACATTTCGTCCCTGTTCGCCATAATAAAAACGGTTTGTATTTTGCGGGTCAATAGTGCCGCCGCCACCATATTGCGGTGGTCCATAAAATGCTTTCACCAATGCCCCGTCCAATGTCCAACAACTTACACGTTTAGGCGCGTAGGATGATTCCGCCACCCAGAGATGATTATCCGGGGTGATGGTTATTCCCTGAGGGTGGTCCATACGCATATGGTCATAAATGCCGGGACGCGCGCCACCCGGTGTGCCGATATCATGCAGAAAAGTTCCGTCATCTTTAAATACTTTAATCTGGTGGTTTGTTCCCCAGTCACCGACATAAATATTGCCTTTATCATCAGTTGTTATACCATGCGGGTCAAGCAAACCCTGTGTAACAACTTCCACCGGAACCGGCAAATTAAAAACAGCATTTGGCGCGGTATTAAAAGATTCTTTGGTAAACGCCGGATATCTTAGCAAACGTTGTCCGGAAAGTGCCAGCAAACGTCCTTGATTATCGAAGGTAAGACCACGACCATCCGTGAAAGGAACGGTGCCAATCACCTTCCCCGCGACAGCATCAACCAACAGAAGTTCATTAGTTTTCGGCATACTTGCCGCTAAAATACCATTATAGACCGCTAACCCGCCAAGTGACGCTTTTGCTTTGTCGGCAAAGGTGTATGGCGCGACAATGGGATAACCATTGGATTTAAATGCCACCAGACGCAACCCATTTTCCCACACAATACCGGAATAAGCGTAGGTATCCGCAACTGCCTGTGCTCCATTATCCCGGGCTAAATGGCTTGCTCCTGTCCAGTTGCCACCCACCCATAATTTACCGTCAAGTTTTTTACCGGTCAGGTCTGTCCAAATTATTCCATGGCTTGATTCCGCCACTGAACTGGTCATTAAAATACGTGGTTGTGCCCCCGGCAATGCCAACACCGCTTCCGGCGCGGTATGGTCTGCCAACCAACCACCGGTGCCACCACTCCAATGCGAACCGGTAAGCCATGGTGGCGTGCCGGGTGAGTTTACCGAAAACTCGTATTTTAAATCAAATTGCTTATGATATAACCCACGAACCGTATATTTGCCCGGTTCGACAGGTTTACCCACCATTTTGTAAATACCGGCATACGGGCCGTCAATACGACCGCTTTCGTCCAAACCATCCCAATATACCGTATTATTACCGGCTTTAAAATAGGTGTCCCCTATCAGGTTTTTAACGCGTTTCCCCTTTGCGTCTTCCAATACTATCGTCACAAATCCCGGTTCCGGCAGATTAAATGTCAGGGGAATCGGCGGATGGGTATTACTGTCATCGTTTTTTGTGTTTTCATTTGACAATAATGGCGCAGTACCCAGTGATGACAATGCCATCACCTCGCCTAAAGAACATCGTTTTCCCTTTTCGGTTTTCCCTTTCAGGTCACCATGGAATCCTTCATCTACAGACGCGATTATACGCACTCTAATCGCGCGGGTTGTAATATCTTTTCCAAAATCAAACCAATTAAGATTACATGATGAAGGATAATTATGATAACAGGAACCGGTGATAACGGTTTGCCACTGGTTTTCCTCTGCTTCTTTTGGGTGCAGGTCATCAGGCCCGATGTATGTCTGTATATCGGCTTTGCCAAATAATGCCCAAACCGCGCAGATACCACGCAACGAAACCGATTTTTGCCAGACAAGGGTAATCCATTCAGGTTCTTCCGGTGAAATTTCCGGACGTTTAAGATTGCTGCCATTCGACCACGCGTCCCACTGATTATATGCACCATCAGTTAACAGTGCCGCGTTGCCATTATTCTGGCTTGTTAATGGTAAAGAAGACGAAGAAATATTTGCAAAACGGTCTGACATGACATACATACCAGTTAAAGAACCGGAACGATTACGATCATTGGCAGGACTATCATATGTAAAACGAAATGCGCGGGTGGAAGTTTGCGTGGGCAGTACCCAAGTACTAATTTCTTCATTCCTTCGTCTTTCCGCCGGGATCCATTGTTTATCATCATTCAAATCACCGGGATATACTGCTGTTGTTTTTAATACTGACAACCCGCTTAATTTGCCACGGGTTATTACTGTACCGGCATTTACAGGTTGCAATAATCCCACCCGAAAATATCTTTTCCCGGGGATATCATTATTGCCAAAACTAATCCCACCAAACCCAAGGCGGGAGTCTGGCATGACAACAAACCATGTTAATTGATTTGGCCAATGAACTTTGTTGTATGGGTCAAGAAAATCTGTCCGGGATGTCTCTTTGCCATCTGCCCATTCCGCGGTAACGCTATTATCCAGCATTTTGGACGCTATGGGGGTGGTAAAAAGCGAATCCGCGGCAAAAATTGGGTTAACAAATATGCTGATGAAAATGATTAGCATAACCAAATAATCGATTTTTTTTAATAATCCAACATTACAAAGTTTCATAAACCTTCCTTTATCCATTATCACTTATGTCACTGCCTCAGTTATATTATATAGACTGAGGCAGTGGTTAAAAGTTTAATTTCCAAAATTATTTTAGTTGAAATATCCAATTTTCATATTATCAACTATCATACTTGTACCGGTTTCACGCGTTGTGCGGACATCCAACACTAAAGATGCCGGCAACTGGTAATTGCCTGCCAGTTTTGGACTTTCAATTACGGTACCATCGATAGATGCCCATACTTTTGTGCCGTCTGTCAGGAATAAAATTTTGTGCCAACCGGTATCCATACTGGAGCCCCAACTAAACTTACTGCTTATATCATTGTTTGTGGCATCACTTGTATATGACAGATAAGTATGAAAAACGTAATTAGTAGGAGGCCCGACCCATTGTGCGTTATGGGCAAATTGGGCAATAAAGTTATCAGATGAATCTTTTAAACCGATGCTTGATACCAGATAACCGGAAGAGATTTTAAAATTGCCGGATAAAGCAAGTACTTTATATGTACTTAATGCTGATCCGCCAACTGCTGACAACGCGAGTGTCGCTTTTGCCGGGTAGTTCCAGGGGGTACCATTCATATATACCCCTTGTTTACCGGGACCAGATGTGTCAACTTTCATACCATGCAATCCATTTGCCCCTGTTGGATCGGTCGCGCCCCAGTCAAGTGTCCATCCGGTTTGTCCGGCCAATGCAGCACCTGATGAAGTTAATTTAGAGAAAAGAGC
The DNA here is from genome assembly GCA_964573385.1 of uncultured bacterium. Classification (GTDB taxonomy): domain Bacteria; phylum Armatimonadota; class Hebobacteria; order CAIYQO01; family CAIYQO01; genus JBAXQQ01. The sequence continues at coordinate 726 of CAZNLA010000334.1, read as the reverse complement.
CTGGGTTGGAACCTGCCAGATACCGACTATCTGCTGGGTTGCGACATGGCCATCCATGTAAGAAAGAATTACTGCATTGCTGTGACGTTTGTCGATATCGCCAACAGTGGAAATAAGGTTTGTCGTAGTATTGCAGTCAGCGGTCATTGGCATTGCTGTGGGGTCTTCAACATCACCGATACTGCCACCACTGATAGAGGATATATAACCATAACCATTAGTTGTGGACTTGCCTTTAGTCGGACAAATCAATACCCCCGGATCAACCTTGATATCATTCCATACCGTGCTTGTTGCCGGCAGAATTTCTTCGTGGTCCTGGGTATACATTTGCAGAGACGCGGCAATTTGCCGTTGATTGCTGGCGCAAGTGGTTGCACGAGCTTTTTCACGTGCTCTGGCAAAGACCGGAAACAGAATGGCAGCGAGAATAGCAATAATGGCTATCACGACTAACAATTCTATCAGAGTAAAACCTTTGGATTTAAACTGTAAACGCATAATTATTCTCCTTCGATTTTGTATCGAATCGATTCGATTGATACTGAATTAATATTACCATACTATGGTATAGATGTCAATAGATTTTCGCCGGTATCACAAAAAAACGAAGGGGAAGTTTTCAGAGTATAGTTTTTAGTATTTAGTTGATAGGATTCATTACAAAAGAGTAACTTATGCCTTGGAAAGGCATTTTAATGAGTAACCCCAGGCGTCAGCCTGGGG
>CAZNLA010000333.1:0-6156 GCA_964573385.1 uncultured bacterium | reverse complement strand
GTCTTGGTAGTTTAGCTATAAATAATGCCGCAATATACGCAGTTCGCGAATTAGGTAAATACACATGGTTTCGCGATGGATGGCAGGTTGTTCATATAACAGGTTCTAATCGCGGTGGCGGGTTAAGCGATGAAGAAATTAATAATATAGGATTAAAATATTTCCCATACAAATATATCGACGCGGTTGAAAATGTGCTTGCAGTAAGTGATTTAATTGTAACACGCGCAGGCGGAACCTTTCTGGCTGAAATATCCGCATGTGGGATACCGATGATTATTATTCCATGGGCAAGTGCTGCCGGTGACCATCAGACTAAAAATGCTCAGGTTTTCGGAGACAACGGCGCGGCAATTATAATTACTGATGATGAATTAAATGGTGAAAATTTGCATTTACAATTATCAAATATATGCCAAAGCGAAAAGTTGCTAGTGAACATGAAAATAGAAAGCAAAAAAATTGGGCAACCGGAATCGGCACAAAATCTAATGAAAATTATTATGAACATCGCATCCAAAGGAAAGTAAAATGAATAAACCTGCCATTGAAGAGTGGTTTATTTTAATATCTGCTCAAATATCACCACGGTCGGTATTGCGGTTATATGAATCATTTGGGAACTTAAATAATGTTTTAACAGCAACCAAACGGGATTGGATAGAACAAGCACAACTGACACCTCTTGCTTGTGACAGATTAATTAACTCTATCAATACTAACCATACACAAAACATAAACAAAATGCACAATCTCGGTATTAAGATGATACCATTCACAGATAGTGAATATCCATCAGTTTTACGCACCATTCCCGACCCGCCGGTAGCATTATTTGTATTGGGAACATTATTAAAGGACGATTGGAAATCTATAGGGATAGTAGGTTCACGACGTGCGTCACCATATGGTCGTCATGTTGCCGCGGAATTAGCTTTCGGCCTGGTAAAACGTGGATTTACTATTGTATCCGGTCTGGCGTTAGGTGCGGATGCTGCCGCACATGAAGGGGCGTTAAAAGCCGCAGGTAGGACAATTGCTGTCCTGGGAAGTGGCGTTGATATAATTTATCCCAAAGAAAATTATGACTTGTATGAGAAGATATCAGCAACCGGGGCAATAGTCAGCGAATATATCCCCGGTTCCGCACCAAATAAAAACCATTTTCCCCAGAGAAATCGCATTATTAGTGGCTTATCTTTAGGAACAGTAGTTGTAGAAGCACCTGAAAAAAGCGGTGCGTTAATAACCGCGACACACGCAATAGAACAAGGTCGGGAAGTATTCGCGGTGCCTGGCAGCATTAACTCAATACAAAGTCGGGGAACCCATAATTTATTGCGTGATGGTGCAACATTAGTTGAATCAGCAGCACAAATAGCAGAAGAATTAGAGTTCCGCATTCAACAAATGCAACCGAAATTTACAACTACAAAATCACCTGCAGGACCAGATTGGGATAAGTTTATCGGTGATGTGGATAATACAGTCAATGATAATAATACATCAGAAATAAAACCAGCAGAAACAAAAGTTAAGAAAAACATCCCCCCACCCCAACCTATAATTACTAAAATCGATTTGACTGGTGATGAAAAGATAGTGGCAGATACATTATCTAATAATTCAATCCATGTTGACGAAATCATTGTAAAATGCGGATTACCAAGTTCTAAAGTAAACTCAGCTTTAATAATATTAGAATTAAAAGGCGTTATTTTAAGACAACCAGGTAATCAATATTTACGAATTAATTAAATTACAGAACTTTTAATGTTAGAAAGAACTTTGCTTAAAATTTTCGTGTCCAAAGGTGTATCACAAAGTCATTGGCATTGCAGATGTGAATAAAATACAAATCTGGTAATTATTCTGATTTTAACATTTCTATGGTATTTGAATTGTTTATTTTTTTAACAGCAGAAAACACCGTACAACAAGAACAAATATAGATTAAAATTACAATACACATCGACAATAATAATGATATCAATTTATTATTTGTGGAAATCGCCGGTATAACAGTAATAAGAGCAGAGAATATACCGATTAGTAATCCTGTAAAAGTAATAACCATGATAAAAGAGAAGAAAATATTCAATATCTCTTTTTCTGTCAATCCAATTGCATTAAAGATAGCAATTTCGCGACGCATTTCCCACACGGTTCTGAATATAATCGCCTGATGTGCAAAAACTCCCAATAATAATCCAATTATGCTGAAATTTATAAATATTTCTATATAGCCATTCTGAATATCATGGTATGACTTTAAAATCTCTGACGATTTTCTGATGATAGCACCCAATGGACCTAATTTAGTACGCAAAAGTTGAATTACAGAATCGTCATCACCAGGCATAGATATCATGTAAACTGATGGCATATAGATATTCGGATATAAAACTTTAAAATCTTTTTCTGACACTAAAACTTCGCTTCCGAAAATCGAATCAGGCATTGCTGTGGCAGATAAATATTCGTAACTTCTGCCATCTTTTAAAGGTATATTACCATTTCCACCCATATATTTCAGTGACCAGTATAACGTTTCTTCATCTGTCCATATTTGCTTGGATTTAATTGCGGAAAAAGCGTATTTATTATTTGAATTCTTCACAAACTCGTCAGTAATTCCAACTATTTTCACACCAGTCGGTTTGTCAACTGCAACGCAACTTATATCGTCTCCGGCATTATTAAATAAAGGAACAAATTTTACATTGTTTAATATTATCTCATCATCTTCAGTAAAACCCGCAGATTCTCTGCCAATTCGGGATGCCAGTGAAAATGCCGGTTGATCCGGAAAATCTATCCGATAAGAATATCCCTCAGATGCAGACGATTCATCACGCAATTTATCTGTTTTTATAAAAGTTGCTGTAGACATTAAGATAAACACAGATGAAGATATGATAATTATAATTAACAACACTTTTTTAATATTCGACTTAATAAACCTATTAATGACCAGGTTTTTATTGAAGATTTTATTATTCATTGAAGAGAAATAATTTTGTGAAAATATTATTAAAGCTATTAGCAAAAACATTGCCGAGGTAAATCTGCCCATAATATTGCTGTAAGAAAAAATTAGAGTAATCAAAAATAATGCAAAAAATAAATATGAAATTTTCTGATTTCGATTACTATTATTTACAGATAAAATTGCAGAATTATATATTAGTGATACAATACTTTCTTCTTTGATATTTTTATTAATGTTATACCATATTACCCCAAGTATTAATATAAAAATGGTAATTGCAGCAATTATTATGTCAGAGATATTATAGAAATGGTAAATATCAAGTGAACCGGTCAATCTCCAAACGGTATTAAATTTTTCGATTAATAAATATGATAATAAAAATCCCGGAAATACACCTACAATTACCCCGAAAAACGAAATTATAGCACCTTCAACTATGAATTGTTTTTTAATTAATTTACCATCCAATCCACATGCCAGTGAAATTCCTATCTGTTTTTTTCTGTATTCTATCATCAATTGCATGAATAATAACGTGAATAAAACCGCGGATGCTATGATAAATATTCCGGTAGAAATTAATAAAGAAGTCATATCAGTTTTACCGGATGACGCATTATTTATCATGTCATAATAATCAATAACAGATATGCCAAAATTTTTCAAGTCAATAACTTTCAGGAAATTTTTATCAGGGTTATAGTTTCTTGAGTTAACCATGGTAGTAACCCAGTCACTACTACCTTGTTGTTGCCACATTGATTTAATAACTTTTTCTGAAACAAAAGCACGTGGTGCGGCACGATACAACTTCCAAAATTTTTCATCCTTTGATGTAACCCTTTTACTATCAAATGGAAATGGTGCATCCCAATTGCCTATTTCATCAACATCAGTGACTCCGGCTATCTCAGGTGAAAAATTACTATTTAAATATGGTAATTCATTTGGAACTATTTGTTTAACTTTTAATTTTATCTTCTGTATATTAAATTCACCACTTCTAGCAAATCTTTGATAAGACAATAAAATTTCATCACCAACCCTGACTTTCAAATCATCTGCAAGCCATTTAAGCAAAATTATTTCATCATCTTTAATATTACTATTCATGCAAATATCGGGATTATACGATACCATCAGGTATGATGCAGAATTACTGTTAAACCTTAATTCATCTGCTAAATAGGTTGATATCGGCATAAGTTGATTCTTAACTTTTTCAATTATCTTCTCCGGAAACAACACACCTTTAAAATATACAAATTGTTTTTTATAAAATAATCCTAAATCATTCTCAGTAATGTTTTTTTGGATATCACTCTGAAATTTCGAATAAACATCAATTGATAAAACTAAATTTATTTTTTCACTTACTTTTAATCTTTTACTTATCCAAAAATAATCGGCATATGCAATTCGTGGTTGTGACGATGAACCGGAAACTATAAAAGAACCGGCGTTATCATTTTTAATAATTTCCTGAATATTAAACCTTAATTTAATTGTGTTTTTATATACTTTTCTATCTGCAAATAATGTACTATTATTTATTTCAGAAATCTTTTGAAAATTCAGGAAAATGTCATCATTAACAGTTAACTTTAAATCGTCTGCCAAAGCCTGGTTAATAACTATATTTCTTCCTTTTGGTATAACATTGGTAAAATTATCAAATACTGTTTTAAATTTATCATTAATACCGTATACCTTAACATCCGGTATTACAGCATTATTAATATTTTCACACGCGGCAGATAAAGATAATACCGGCACAGCAGAGGTGATTTTATCAGTAAGTCTGTAAGAAATCAAAGATGAGGATTGTAAAATTGAGTTAATATTTCCCCTACGATTATTTAAATATTTTGACAAAGAAATTTTAAAGCTTGAACCGGTAATTATTGACGCGACTATTACCGCGGTTGCAACAGCAACTCCTAAGGAAATGATAATCGCTAATAACAGATAATGTCTTAAACTTTTGTAAGCTAACTTAAATGTATTCATCTTAAAGAAAGTTTTCCATGCTTAAGAAGAAAATTTTTAGCAAAAACATCAGCAAATTCAATATTATGAGTTACCATTATAACTATTACTTTTAAATCTTCAGCCAAACTTAATAATAATTTCATTACAGTGCTGCCATTTTCTTCATCAAGATTTCCGGTAGGTTCATCGCATAATAACAGGCATGGTTTATTTACAATGGCACGGGCAATTGCAACACGTTGTCTTTCACCACCGGACAATTGACCCGGCATTGAATCGGCTTTGTTAACTATACCAACTTTTTCTAAAATATTATTAATATCAGCAGTTATCTGGCGGTTAATCTGTGGTAATAATATATTTTCCTTTACAGTTAATTGCGGTAAAAGAAAATGGTCCTGAAAAATAAATCCGATATTATCACGTCTAAAATTTGCTGATTTATCAGCATTTAACATTGTTAAATTTATTCCATTTAATACCACTTCACCCATATCCGGATTATCTAATCCGCCAATAATATTCAAGAGAGTGCTTTTACCACAACCAGACGGACCTGTTATGGCAATTGTTTCACCATAATTTACAGACATAGATATACCGGTCAATATATCCGGTCCATCAAACTTTTTCCAGATATTATCAACTTCTAATGACATCTTTTCTCCTGCTTATAGCACCAGTCGGGCAGTTATCCGCGCATTTTAATGCTGTATCTATTAATGCGGAAGCGATATTTCCATCAAATGGAACTGCGGGTTCTACAATATAACCACGATTAATGAATGAAATACCAACTCCACTATCTTCTGTTGACAACGAAACACAAATACCACATTTAATACATTTTGCAGTTTCAAAAATTATATCATCATGAGAAAAATCTACTTTATAAGGCTTTTTATGATCATGCTCATATTGGTGCGTGCTGGCTTCATATGATATCGATAAATCACGTAATTTACATTCATTCATTTTTATACAGGAACATTGCAGGCATCGCTTAGCTTCGTCAATAGCCTCTTTGATATTATTAATTACGCTTTTTCTGGTTGTGTTTGAACTTTTTGTAATATCTTGCCATAAAGATAAAAACAACTCTTTTTCCTCGACAGATAATTGACCAAGATCGGAAGAGCACACGTCTGAACTCCAGTCACATTCAGAAA
>CAZNLA010000332.1:0-6186 GCA_964573385.1 uncultured bacterium | reverse complement strand
TGGAAAGATTACTGCTTGCCTAGATAGAATTTATAAAAAAGGCAATACTGGAATAATTGTAAAAGGAAGAGATTATTATGATCTTATTTGGTATATGCAAAGAAAGATCCAGCCAAATGAAGTAAAACTACTTGATTCAAATCCAGAATACTCTTTAAATTATGTTTTTACTTTGTTAACGCTTTATGCGCCTCTGCCAACTGTTTGCGGATTTCTATATTTTGTGGACATTTCGGCTCGCATTCACCACAATTAATACAATCATCACCGCGTTTGCCATTTTTATTCTCAGCACCTAAATCGTGTTCATATCTGCCTTTTGCCAAATCCCACAAACCATATACCTTTGCCTGATTATAAATATCAAATACACCGGGTATGTTAACACCGTTGGGACAAGGCATACAATATCTGCATCCACTGCAATACAAATCAGCCATTTTCTTTAAATTAACAACATGTGCGGTAATTGCTGTATTCTCTTCTTCAGATAACGTAATCTCATTTGACGCAGTTGCTATATTTTCTTCAACTTGCTGCATGGTACTCATGCCACTTAATGCCAAAGAAATATTCTTATTGCTCAGGACAAAGCGTAAAGCTAATTCCGGTACCCGCTTTATTCCCGGTATAAGGTTTTCCAGGACCGAACTATTTGCGCCTAACCTGCCACCACCTACCGGACCCATGCAAATTATACCGACACCACGCGAACAGGCATATTCAATACCTTCTTCCAGTGACCGGTCCAGCATATTATATTGCAGGGTAATAACAGAAGTATATCCAGTATCTGCAACCTTTTTTAGATTTTCATTATTATCATGGAAAGAATTACATACGTGTCGTATCAATCCTTGTTCTTTGGCCTTTTTTGTCCATTTACCAACATGCGGCACAATACATTCATTATAGGCATTCCACCCCATACCATGATGATTGTAGATATCAATATAATCAGTTTTTAAAAATTTCAACGAATTTTCAAGATTCGTCCACCATTCTTTTTCATCGGTGCCATAATAATGATTTTTCGTTGATACAATTATCTTTTCGCGTCCCCATAATTCCAGGGCATCCCCTACTGCCTTTTGGCTATCACCATCGCAATACCCGACTGCGGAGTCAATATAATTAACTCCTGCTTCAAAAGCACGATGGATCATAGGAATTGCTAATTCACGATTTACAATTCGTTTTCCATCGGCTATCTCCATCATTGGCAATCTCATCGCACCGAAACCCAATTGCGATACCTTTAAACCGGTTTTTCCCAGATCTCTATAAATCATTCTTTAAATTTACCTCGTTATTAATCTGTTAATATTCTGCCAGTTATGAAGATTTATGTAAATAGAGTTTTGCTGCCAATCAGGTGTAATTTATCTAAATAATAAAAATAATTGATAAAACCATAAAATCTTATTGACTTCTATCATAAATATTGATAAAATCCTCGTGCTTCACCAAACGGGCCGGTGGCGCAGTGGTTAGCGCAGGAGACTCATAATCTCTTGGTCGCAGGTTCGAATCCTGCCCGGCCCACCATTCGACTTCCTTTGGGCTTCGCCCTTTGGTCGCTCATGGCAGGCCAGTTGAATAGTAAATGAAGTGTTAATATTTATAATGCCCTGAGTGAGTTAAACGAATCGAAGGGCTGGTAATATTCAGCAATATAATTCATTTTACAAACCGGATATATCCTTCATGTTCTATACCTATATTCTTTTATGTGCAGATAATTCATATTATATTGGTTCAACTCAAAACTTAGAATCAAGATTAAATGATCATAATGAAGGTATTCTTGGAGCCGCATACACTTTTATTAGGCGTCCTGTTACTCTTGTATATTCAGAATCATTTGATACCCAATTAGAAGCCATTAAGCGTGAACGGCAACTAAAAGGATGGTCACATGCTAAAAAAGTAGCATTAATTAATGGTGATTTTGATACATTAAAGAAACTAAGTAAAAGAAAAGTTAAATAACCCAAAACATATTATTTGGCATAATTATATAAATATCATTCCACCATTATTCTTCAATCAGCAGGAATCATCTTGTTAAAATCTAAATATATAATATGACAAAAATATTGTGTTTATTTCTTATGTTCTTTTTTATCTGTATTATTTCTTCATCTGTTTGTCGCGCATCAAATTTGTCTGAACCTAAATTTAATAAACATCCCCGACTGGAATATACCAGTGAAAAGATTTCAAAAATGAAAGCGGATGTTAGTCAGACTGCTTTCATTGCCGGGTTAACAAAAAAAGCGGATGAATTATTAAAGAATGATTTTGTTGTCCCTGAAAAAGAAGGTAGTTGGTATTTTTATTATGCATGCCCCAAAGATGGCGCGCAGTTAACCGCAGAAACTTTGGAAAAGCATATATGTCCCAGGTGTAAAGCTATATACACCGATGAACGAACACAATCCTCCTACAGGACCGTCCTGAATGACCAGATAAACAACGACTGTTATGCGTTGGCACTGGCATACGCGTTCTCTGGTAATGAAAAATATGTGGTTCCGGTAATAAAGGTAATGTGCGAGTTAGCGCGTTTATACCCAACATGGGAACACCATGACCGGTGGGGACGACGTGGTTTGTTAGCAGTTGTTGGTGGTTGGCGTTATGTGCAATTACTCGATGAAAGCTACTCCATTATAAATCTTGCCAAAACCTATGATTTAATAGCATCCTCCCCCACCCTTACTGATATCCAACGCAATGATATTGAACAAAACTTGTTAAAATATGTGGTGAACAAGGTTAATACCTTTCAAACCTTTGCTGGTTCAAAAAATAATCATCAAACATGGTTTAACGCATCATATGTAACAGTAGGTGCCGTTATCGGTGATAACGGTTTATTAAATGAAGGCATCACCGGTAGCCATGGATTAATGTGGCAATTAAAAGAATCAGTTACTGATGATGGTTTATGGTATGAAGGTACCATGTCGTATCAACGTTACGCGATGTTGGCAATAATCCAAACACTTGATTCCGCGTCAGCAATAGGTTGGAACTTCTCTGATAATAAAAGATTAAAAAGTTTATGGCTTGGGCCTATTTCTATGGCTTATCCTAACGGTCAATTTCCTGTTTTCCATGATAGCGATCCCGGTACTGTATATAGTTGGAGTGATTTTTATCGGTATGGATACACATATTTTAATGATAAACGTTTTTTGCCATATACCGGTGAGAAGACAACAGAAAAACCTGAGCCATTGACCAGTACCGACATGAGCAGCATTGGGATTGCCGCATTGCGTAATGGAATTGATAGTAAGGCAATTTGCGCAATGATAGATTACGGACAGCATGGTGACCATCACGGCCATCCTGACAAATTGAATATGGTGCTATATGCGTCAGGTAACGAAATACTGCTTGATCCGGGACGAATAACATATAGCGTACCGGAATATGAAACATGGTGCCGAACCACACTGGCCCATAATACAATAGTATTGAATGGGGAAAACCAGCAACCTGACACCGGAAAAATGTTATATTTTCATACTGATAAAGATTATTCTGCCGCTTTGATGGAAAGTACTGGCGCTTACCCCGGTAACATCTTACGTCGCTTTGTAATTTTACGCGATAATATTTTGATAGATTTATTCCTTGTCAAAGGCAAAAAAGAACAACAAACCGATTGGGTAATACATACACGTGGCACCAATTCAATCAATCTGCAATTTAATCCGTTGCTGACACTCGGTAAGTCAGGTGGTTACCAGCATCTGACACATATACAATCAGCACCTGGTGTAGCACAATTTAAACTGATAAGCCAATGTAATAAAGATAAAAACTCTGTTATATGGTGCGATGGAGATTCAAAGTCTACCATCTTAACTGCTGAAGGAATCGGTTATTCGTTAACAGAGCGAATACCGATGCTGATACGCCGACGAACAGCACAAACAATGGTATTTTCAACGGTATATGATTTATCTGGTAATGGAACAGCAATAAAAGAGATTAAACGCATACCACTGCAAATCAGTAAATCAGATGCCAAAGAAGACGAAGTAATAGCATTACAAATCACTACTGATACCGGACAAGTGACAGTGGCGTGTGATTTGCGTGAAAATGTAAAAACACCGATTAAGATAAGTGGTAAAAAGATTGATCGGTGTTTGGTAATGGTGAAATAGGCTGTTGCTTTCTCAGGAAATCACAAAATTTATCTGAATTGTAGGGAATGCCGTCCCCAGCATTCCGCAAATAGAGAGTTTATCTATCAAAGAGGAATGCCGGGGACGGCATTCCGTACAGAAAAAAAAGATATTATCGGGATTTGCGCAAGCCTCTTCTATATGATTATTGTTTATTTCTTGATTGATGCTAACTTCCTCTACTTCAAAACCCCATCAACAGGCATAGCACCGACAGTAATTACCTTGATTACTTTTCCGGTATCTGGGTCGATTACTGTGACTGTTTTATTTAATTGCTGCAGGTCATTTATGGTATTTGGTATTTGATTCGCGGTATTTGATTGTGAGTTGTAATTCTTTTGTACTATCGCTTCCTGTTTTTTGTCACCATCTGTACCAATAAGGTATAAATTATCAATATATTGGTTAAAAATCATATTAACCGCAACCGGGATTATCTTGTCTGATTGTATTATTTTATCGACAATCGGGATTTTTATATCAAATAGTTTACTGGTCAAGCCTGAAACGTTAAGAATATATAGTTTGTCTTTTGTAACTGCGGTTGAAATTGGTCTTGTTAAATGTTCAATATAATATTTCTCTATACTCATTTTATCCACATTAATTACAACCAGATTATATTCCTGCCTTAATGGTGCTTGTGTCTGTTGGACATTATTTAATTGCATATTATAATTTTGCTGATTAGAAAATGATGTTGCTTTTTCCTCTAACGGAATATATATCTGCTTACCATCCGTTGATATAGCCATGGTTCGCGCTGGATAATTACCCAATGGAATTGTGTCATCAACTCTGCCTTTAATTAAATCAACTACTGTAACCGATTTGCTGCCCCAATCGGTGGTGAATATTTTTGCGCCATCATTTGTCATTACACTATCCAAAGGGTTAAGGCCCAGCAGGATAGTGCTGACAACTTTATTGGTTTTCAAATCCAAGACCAGCAATTTACCCCGTACTTCGTTACGTTTGCCGGCAGGCCCGGCGGTAACGACAAAAGCAAACTTATTACCCGCAGATAAATGCACATCGGCCATGGCGGATATTTGTAATGGAATTGTTTGTATGACAGCATTCTTTTTTAAATCAATTATAACCAGTCCATTTATTTCTGATTTTGTATCAGTTGTTACAACAGTAACATAACCATATTTACCTTCTTTATCCAACGCTAACCTGTAAACCGGACCGGGACAATTAATTTCATTTGTTACCTGATTTTTAACTGTATCTATAACAGAAATATTATCAGAGAATGAGTTTACAACATATAAAACTGGTGCAGAAAATGCGTTATAACAAATAATCAAGGTTAAAAATAGGATATTTTTCATTATTCAGTCTCCGTAATTGAATTAAGCACCGCTAAAGATGCTACTTCGACTTTATTATCTGGCAATTCCGTAACAGGTGTGGTAGTCTCTGTTATGTCGGTTAACGTTATGTCGTTTGCATTTTTATTATCATTACTATTTGCCGCAAGTTTCTGTATTGGTTTAGCTGTTTGCTGTTTTGCAGGCGCACCCGGTGTATTTCTTGACTTTGTTTTTAAATTTGTTTCGGTTTTATTCAATTGTGTTGTTTTTTGTTCAATGGAATTATATTGTTTATTCGCGTATCGATTTAATTGCGCTACATTAATTTGTTTTACTGGCATACAGGTAATTAATAAGATAGCGGCAATTGTTGCGGCAGTGCTACCCCAAATATAAAATCTGTATATTATGCGACGTCGGTTAAGATGGTTTATTACAGACACAGAAGTATCATTTTCAATATCTGATACTGACCATTGTTGTAATAAACCACTTAATTTTTCATCCTCATCCGGTGTTAAATCCTGCTTTTCTAAATCAGAATTGGTCATGCTGACACCCTTTTTCTGTGGATTAACAACAATAAAAAGAGAGCAATAGCAATTGCCGGCCAGGTAAAGTTAATTTTTTTATTAATATTAAAGAGACCCACT
>CAZNLA010000331.1:0-6195 GCA_964573385.1 uncultured bacterium | reverse complement strand
TACACGAGCAGGATGCTCGTGATACATTTGGTTTCACATTACCAGTTTTAATAGAAAGTTGGACGTTCAACATACAGCCCCACCCCAACCCCTCCCCAAGGGAGAGGGGCATATAATTCAATGTTGGAAGTTCGATGTTCAATGTTGGACGTTCATAAAATTATTGAGGAACATCGAACATTCAACGCTCAACATTGAATTTTGAATAATTTTAATGCCTTTACCATAAAGATAACTATTTTTAAAAAATCAAAGTTTGACGTTCAACATACAGCCCCACCCCAACCCCTACCCGTGGGAGAGGGGATTTTTTTATTTGGGTGAATGTTCAACGTTCCGTTCTTCCCCTCTCCTTGGGGAGGGGATTGAGGGGTGGGGCTTTTTGGGGAATTTGGATGTTTGTTTTTATGGCCAAGCCTACTTGCCCACACGAGCAGGACGCTCGTGATACATTTGGTTTCGCATTACCAGTTTTAATAGAAATTTTAAACATAAAGCCCCTTCCGAAAGGAAGGGGCTTTAAATTCGACGTTGGAAGTTCGATGTTCAATGTTGGACGTTCATAACATTATTAGAAAACGTTCAATGTTCTTTCTTTATTATCCTACTTCTTCCAGGTAGTGGAAATAAGCAAGGTTTTTACTTCAAACGGGTGGAACTTAGCTTCTATTTTGCCGGCATTTAATATTACCGGGTTGCCGGTTGGTCTTTCAAGGAAGTTTACTTCTTCCGCGCTTATCACACCGGTGCCAATGCTTATATTCGCCGTTGCGTCTGCATCACTGGCATTGAAGAATCTGATGGCTATTTTATCAGAATATTCGGCGTTTCGTACTGATGTGCAAATTACGGCATCTGTTCCTGCAATGGTAAGATTTGCCGATTCTGCCAGATTCACCGCGGACAGAATATCAATATTGGGTCGGTTATATGCCATTCCCTGACGAACTAATTCGCTGTTTGAAATTACCGCGCCGTGAGGAGCAAAGGCGAATTTAATGGTGTGATTGCCGTTATCCGGTTCCGGGTCCGGGTTATACGGGTTGCGTAACAATGATAATCTGGCGCGACCGCCCAATGCATCCACCCCGTATTTTGAATCGTTGAATATGGTATATCCAAAATCATCACCGGAAATATCAAGGAATTTTTGTGTTACCTGTTCTGTACCATCCGCGCGGCGTTCCGGCAAGAAAAATGGCCCTTCAAACCGTGCTCTGGCGGCTTTCACTGTTGTCCCAAATGATACTTTTAATTGCGGTACCCCAACTTCCTGACCACCTTGTTCGCGCCAGTTGATATTGGCGATGAAATCTACACGTTGGAAATCGTTGTAATAAATAACATCTTCGCAAATAGACGATGCCCGGAAATTATGTTTTACATTAAATCGCGCGAATACTGGTCCGGTTTCTACCTGTGTGACAGTTGCACCCCGCAACAGATTCTCTTCTTTTACGATATCGTTTATCAACCAGGCGGTCATTGGATTATGCGACTCATCGATAACCTGAAATACATTCAATGCCAAATCACGTCGGGTACATGGCACATGGGTAAGGGTTTTATCAACACCATACGCGACATATTCCACACCGGATTTTTTATCAAAATATGACCCGATTACGCCGGATTCTTTATGTAAATATGATGTAGCGGTATTTGTTTCAATGATGAAATTGCTGTTATCTTCCTTAACCGCGACGGTAGCAAAATTTACACCTGCCGGTAGAATATTAAGGATAGTGTAGTTTTTCACTGCCAGTGCCGGTATGTTAACTGCAATAAAGACAAACTTGTCATCCATCGGTTGTACCGGGACAATATTGCCATCAGCATCTTTTAACGCGACAGTACCGGCAGGTAACTTTACCGTTACCGGTTCGGTACGGGTAAAACCAAGTGGGTTAAGCAATGTCAGTATATCGCCACCTGTGGTGGTAGTTATTAATGTGCTGATAGATTCGTCAATGGCATCTTTCGACGCGGAAATAGCTTCTTCTGCACGTTGATGTGCGTTTATATAACTGTCATGTACCGCGGCACCATCAAAAATATCATGAAAATGGTTGAACAACATCTTTTGCCAACCGACTTTTAATGATTCATTACAATTTACCCCGGCCAACGCGGAAACAGATTCGGCAGTAAGCAATGCGGTTTCGCAATATCGGTTATAACGTTTGATAGACGCGTGGGTGGTGAAACATCCTTCAAACAAACTGTAGGTTTCACCTTTGTTGGTTAATATCTTTTCTGACTCATCAGCAAGGATTTCTTTGGTAATATTATTTATGGTATCGTATTTAAAATTTGGAATAATCGGTTTATTTCGGTACGCCTCCAGCGATTTCATGCTGTGACGCGGCAAACCGCCACCATGGTCACCCAATCCCCAGATATGCAGAATATTCTTAAAACCGTGCTTCATGTAATTCAGGATATTTCCTGTCACCGCATTTGGGTTCAGGTTGCTGCCATATGCTTCTGACAACGCGAATATAGGGGTTCCATCCACACCAACCCAGGTTCGCACCGGCCAGTTGTTTTCCCAATTACGGTCACTGCCAGGGTTACATCGCCAATGGAAATAAATATCCATACCGCCGAGTTTCACCAATTGCGGCATATTACCAGGATGGCCAAAGGTATCCGGTGCCCAGAAAACATTCGCTTCCATCCCCAAATTTTCTTTTGTCCATGCCTTTGCGTATAACATATGACGGGCGATATCCTCACCATCTGCCATATTCAAATCACCTTCTACCCATGTGCCAGCGACGCATTCCCAGCGACCGGCGTCAATATATTTTTTTATTTTTGCGAATACTTCCGGGTCTTCCTTTTTTACCACATCATAAAACGGCACCTGGCTGATGGTGAATGTCAGGTCGCTGTAATCATCCATCATATCGGTGATAGCCTTAGCATCGCGGCGCATACAATGCACGGTATCCGGCCATGTCCACATCCAGTCCATATCGATATGGGTGTGGCCGATGCAGTGAACGGTCATCTCTTTTGCCCGGGCAGAAAACGGTAATAAAATATTTTCCATGGCACTGAATGACGCGGTTAATTCGTCCCAACTATTCTTTTCCAACGCGACAAGATTGATGGCTTCGGTGGCTTTTACTGTCAATTGCTTTTCATCACCATCATTCGCTAATCCACGGGCAATGCGTAATTGCAATGCGGCAGCACCCACCTGAATGGCCATATCCTGGCAAACTTCAGAATGTATGCCAATGCCACCCAATGGGTTAAAGTCAGCAGGAAGTTCTGTCGGGATAAAATTAACCACCAGGCGATACTTCTTGCCTGGCTCTATTAATACCGGGAACGGGTCGGCAATAGGCCCGGTGGCGTACCAGGCGTGTTCTTCTTTGAATACTTCCACGCCATCCACCCACAGGGTGAATGGACTCCATCCATTAATAAAGAAGCGGGCAACTGTACCTTTCAGGCTAAATCTGCATTTTTCTTCCGGAAATACTAATTCAGCATAAAACCAGTTCTCTTCGTTCTTCTTCATCACCGGTCTGGTGCTGTGGTCACACACTGCCCAGTCATCCTGAATAACAGCAGTTAACGCATCCGTAGGGGTACATGCGGGACGACGCCATGACAATTCAAATCCACCGTCTAATTCCCAGCACTTTGCATCTAATCTACCCAGTACAGCATCAATATTATAATCAGACATTTTTATCCACCTTTACCTAAATTTTCATCATAAATTATTCTTGTCAGATTATAGATATTTTTGCTGATGTAAGCAATGAGGTGAATCTGATAAAAATAATGGTAGAAACCTTCATGGATTTTCCAACAATGGTCAGTTTTATGTTTAAATCTTGACTTTTTATTCAGATTTTAATGTTAACTTGATATTAAAAACTGTAAATTTTGCATAGCCACCATAAAAAGAAGGTATTAAAAAACGCCAGACTGCATTGAGAGGGAGGTTCTTTGCAGACCGGCGTTTGCCTGACTATTGTTGATAGATTTTTCCGGGAATTAATATTCTTTCAAATCCAGGATTTCATCCGGAATAACTGTAAGCATTTTGGATAATTCATTAAACTTAAAATCTATATCCATAACCGCGCACAATTCACCCGCGGGGTTGTGTATCGGCATCGCCACAGTAATGGTTAATTCCTGAGTATAAATTGAAAAATATAGGTCAGAATAATATGGACCATTTGTTTCAATCACATTAGTGAACCATTCTTTTTCTTTAAAGTTTTTCGTCAGCAAATTGCGGAACAACGGTTTTTCACCACGTTGTGTATGTACCTGTGATATGCGGTTTCCGTCTGTATCGGTGATGGCAATAAGTTGTATGGAACCTTCGCGATTTGTTAATGAATGCAGGAATTTTTCTACCTGTTCAGATTCCAGGCTATGCATTTCTTCAGACGCGGATATCTTTTCTGCCAGATGAACTGCTTTTTGTATCGCTTCTGCCTGAACCTTTTCAAAGTCAGACACAAACAATGATGGCAGATAATGCCGGGTCTGTGCTTCTAATTCTTCCGGAGAAATGCTGGTGGTGCGTCCCTGGTCATACTGTTCCAAAATCCAGTTATTAATATGTTTAATGCCCGGGTGGCGTTTGCTAACAGGTTCTGCCAACTTGCAACCGGTAATTTGCGGAATATTTTCATTTATCCAACCGGCAATACCAGCAACACCGGATTTATCTGTAATGGTTATTTTCAGGGGCCTGTTTAAAATAACTTCAGTATCAAAAATATTATAAATTTCCGGATTTTTCAATAAACCATCAGCGTGGATACCTGCGCGGGTGGTGTTAAACTCACTGCCGACAAATGGGTAGTTTGAAGGGATAAACGCCTTTATCTCACTGCGGAAATAATCAGCAATTTCGGTAATGACTGTGGTATCAATACCATTAGTATTGCCAAGCAGACTGATATATTCAATTATAGCTCCTTCCAGTGGTGGGTTGCCGGTTCTTTCGCCATAGCCCAACAATGATGCGTTTAGCGCACTGATACCGTATAACCAGGTGGTAACCGCGTTTGTATGTACCTTATGAAAATCGTTGTGGCCGTGCCATTCCAGTAATTCACCGGGATAACCCAGTTCATGGACAAATGCATGAATCATACGCGGTATAGAACGTGGTAATGTTACCTGTGGGAAAGTAAGCCCATATCCCATGGTGTCACACAGACGTACCTTCACCGGCATTTTATATTCCTGCGATAATTTCAGCAATTCTTCTGCGAATGGTAAGCAAAAACCATAAATATCGGCACGGGTAATATCTTCAAAATGACAACGTGGAATTATCCCCTGGTCCAACGTTGCCTTTACAATACCCAAATAATCATCCATGGCTTTTTCGCGGGTTTTCTTTAATTTTAAAAATATATGGTAATCAGATATTGACGTTAAGATTCCGGTTTCTTTAATGCCAAATGACTTCACCAACTCCAGATCACTGGCATCTGCCCGAATCCAACTGGTTACTTCCGGGAATTTATATCCGCGTTCCAAACACCCCTCAACTGCTTTGCGGTCGCGTTGACTGTAAATAAAAAATTCACTCTGTCGAATTACACCATTCGGACCGCTTAATTTATGCATTAAGTCGAAAATATTCACTATCTGTTCCGGCGTATATGGTGGACGCGACTGCTGCCCGTCACGAAATGTGGTATCAGTTATCCAAATATCCTTAGCCGGCGATAAAGGGACATCAACCCCATCAAAAATTATCCGTGGGATTTCTGAATATGGAAATTGATCACGGTACAATTCAGGCTTCTCAACATCCTGTAACGGGAATGATGATTTATTAAATAACGGTGAAAAAGACATTTATAGCTCCTTTGCAAATATATATTACCAAAAATTAACAAATATATGCAAGTAGCGCACAAAAAATTAACAAAAACAAGGTTAAAATGTTAAAATTTTGCTCGATATAGAAGAGAAATTCAGATTTACATGCTTCTATTTACATTTTATAGAGGAAATTGCAAAACCTGTATAAATTAATGATATTTTAAAACATACAACAGAAAAGAGAAATTTTATTCTCAATTAATAAAAACAAAAAAAAAACCTTCTCATAAAAGTTGAGAAGGTTTTGGATTATTATTATTTGGTCGGGGCGAGAGGATTTGAACCTCCGACCCCCAGTACCCCATACTGGTG
>CAZNLA010000330.1:0-6226 GCA_964573385.1 uncultured bacterium | reverse complement strand
ATTCTTATTATTGTAATTTTATCGTAAATATATGGGGTTTACCGAATACTTACAACTTGTCCAAGTTATTTGGGTTATGGTGGAAGGAGTTAATGATATTATTGTTGAAGTGACATTTGTAAAAGTTACAATCCAAATCCTGGCTATCTTGTACGGATTTTGTTGTTAACGGTTTATTTATAAATGGAGATATTAATAAAATGATGCTTAATTATCCTGTTGAATGGTTAATAAATAATATGGGTTTATTAGAAAAAAAAGAGATTAAAATTGCAGAGCAAGTTCGTAGCCCAGATAATATAGAGTCACCTTTTTTTAGAGTTGATTTAGAAAATTTACTTCGTATAGCAAGATTTTGCTTGTGGATTTCAGGTGAATGTGATATTGAAGTATTAGATGTGGAAAGTGAAAAATATATACTTTGGGAGCATTATGAAATAGTGAATTATGACGATATAGAATATGCATTTTTCAAGATTTTAGAGAAGATGCAATGAAAGAAGTAAAATTAACAGGGATATACTTGAATGGTCAATTTTTAAACAATATTGTAAAATAATTAATAAAATTGTAGGATTATTTTATGCCAAGGGTCGCTTTGACTAATAAAAAATATTTTTCAATAGATAAAATGCACCAGGATTGAAAATGAAAGCTATTATTAATAATGTAAAGTTTGATAAAATGATGAAAATAGGTGGCTGTCCCTATTTATCTGGAATAATACATCATGGAACTTACAGACTTCTTTTGAATATGATGATATTGTTACTGGCAGGTTAAAGTCCATTACAAATTCCACCGTGATAAATACCACTAATCCGTCAAATTATGTTGCTAACCCATTGGATGAATATTCATCTGCAAATGTTAACAATAAGTCATGGTTTGGTGATTTTCAGTATGATAAGTGTGGACGAATGAGCAAGGTTACGGCAAAAAGTTTTGCTGGCATATTACCGGCAGAACGTTACTTTACCTTTGATTATGATAAGCGTGGTCAATTAATTACCGAATACCAAAGGAAAACCAGTGCTGATGATGGTCAACGGAATTAGGATAAATGCGGAAAATCGAGAAAGAAAAATTTCTTCTTTACCACTTTGCCACGCTTGTTGGTGGTTGGAAACGGGGTGGCACTTCCTTAACTATTAACAGTGTGCCATCACTACCATTATAAAAGAAGAAAATCTCATTAACTTGTCCGAACAATACTTTTAAAATGTGTGGTTTCTGGTCTATAAGTTATAAGTAGATACATTATCACATCAATAATTAATATCAACATCGTTGTAATACATTGATTTTACCTTGCTTACTACTTTGGCTACGGCTTCATCTTTTGTTTTTCCATATGCGTATGTCATGCAATAACCATCTTTGTTTATGGCTTCGCAATACCAGTCAGAGTTGCCAAAACATGGTTCTGTGATTTTTAAGCGGATTTTATTTGTTGCCATTTTTTATCCTTCCTTTTCTGTACGATTATTTGAATATTGTATCACTACTGTTTAGTGGTAAAATCATCGTTAAAAGTTCCATTATTTAATTAAATTTTTATAAATTTTTGAAAAATACAAATAAATTACATACTTGATAAAATATTTATTAAATATATAATTCCGACCGGATTTATTGGTTTGGAAATGTTGTTGTTGGGGAATATATATTTTACTGGATTTTTTAATAACTGGACTTTCGTTTTTTTAAAGAATAATATACTAAAAATGGTCGTTTTGGCAGGTTCAGCGACTTTAAGCGAAAGTTCTGGAATAATTATCCTGGTTAAATACAGTTTAAATAATGTATTGAAACAATTAAAATCGGTGGGTGGTATGCCGGTGCTTATGTGTGGTATATTTGTTACTGATTAGTTGTTCTTTAATAAATATCATAAACGGGGGATGGTTATGTCTAATTTAATTAACAATTCGTATGTCAGCAACCTTGCTGATGCAATCGGCAATACAACGTTATTGCGGTTAAGTCATATTACTGAAGGTACTGTTGCGACAGTGGCGGCAAAGTTAGAAAGTCGCAACCCTGGTGGCAGTGTGAAAGACCGTATCGGTTATGCCATGATTAAAGATGGTGAGGATAGAGGGTTAATTAACAAAGATACCGTTATAATTGAACCTACCAGTGGCAATACCGGCATAGGTTTGGCATTGGTTGCTGCGTCCCGCGGTTACAGATTAATTTTGACAATGCCGGAGACCATGAGTGTGGAACGACGCAAATTGTTAAAGGCTTATGGCGCGGAATTAGTGCTTACCCCCGGTACCCTGGGCATGAAAGGCGCAATTGCCCATGCCGAAGAACTGGCCGCGAATACCCCGAACTCTTTTATGCCCCAGCAATTTAAAAACCCGGCAAACCCGGAGATTCACCGCAGAACCACTGCGGAAGAGATTTGGGCAGCAACCGAGGGTAAGGTTGATATATTTGTCGCGGGTGTCGGTACCGGTGGAACTATCACCGGTGTGGGTGAAGTTTTAAAAGCGCGTAAGCCCGGGGTGCAGATAATTGCTGTTGAACCTACGGACTCGCCGGTATTATCCGGTGGGGCACCAGGACCACATAAAATCCAGGGGATTGGCGCAGGATTTGTCCCTGATATTCTTAACACCGCGATACTGGATGAAATTTATCAGGTGAAAAACGAAGAAGCATTTCAAACTGGCAGACTGTTGGCAAGCAAAGAAGGCGCATTGGTTGGAATATCCTCCGGGGCAGCAGCATTCGCGTCATTACAGATAGCTAAACGACCGGAGAATGCAGGTAAATTAATAGTTACAATATTTGCCAGCACTGGTGAAAGATATCTGAGCACACCATTGTTTGAAGAGTAATTGAATTACCAGATATGGCGATAATACAGGTGGCCCGGTTATATGAATTATTTTTTAATAGCCGGGCCGGCTATTTTACGGTATGGATGGCGTCTCCATGTAAGGTGTAATATTATTTTAGAGTTATTTTTATAAACCACGAAATACACGAAGGACACGAAAAAAAAGAATATTGATTTAACGTCTTCACAAGGTGTTAAAGAGGATTTTTCAAAACCTGTATTTTTTATGTTGCAGGTTTGGTGGTAGGCGAAAACCACCCCGTCCTTCGGCCACCCCTCCTTGCCAAGGAGGGGAACTTAAAATGTAAGTTTTGATTATATAATTAGTATGGTTTTGCAATTACCTGTAAATATTAAATTTTTCGTGTATTTCGTGTATTTCGTGGTTAAATTAAAATACTGATTCTGGCATGATTTTTAAAAATTCTATTAAAACAGTGATCCTGTTCCTGTGCCGTCATCGTCAAATGCTGTTGTTATCTCTTTAGCGCGGTAACCATCAAATATAAATCCATTTCCTATCATTGCCAGGTTGGTGGCTACGGGTGGTATTTGCGCATCGGCCTTTTGGGCAAAATCCATTTCGCTGTTAAGGTCGCCGAGTGGTACTGTCATGCGTGGTTGCAATAATTTAATTGCCTGTAAAGATTCGGCATGGGTCATTCTGCCATCAAGTGGAATTAATACGCATTGCGGGTGGAATGATTCGCAGATGGCACTAAACTCGCCGATGAACTCTGAGTTTCCGGTGTGGTATAACGCAAGGTAGTCGCTCTGAATTAAAAATCCCAGTTTTTCTCCGGTTTCATCCTGGTATGCCGGTGTTGCCACTATTCCCAAACCCGGCAGGTCAAAACGTGCTCCCGGTGATAATGCAACTGACCTGTCACCGGCAATACCGGCGGATAACAGCATTTGTCGTACAGAGGCAGAACCGATTATACGGGCACTGGTGCGGTGTGCTATTTTGGATAATTGTTCGCTTTTTACATCTTCGCCAATTAAAATCAAATCAACCTGGGTTAAATCTTCCGGGGTCAGCATGGTGTCATCATTAAACTCCGGCATTAAGAATATTAAATACCGGTTAGTTTTAACCACAACGGCCTGTCCGCCAACGCGCCATATACCCGCGCGGCCGGCAGGTACGTGGGTATCATTAATGGTAGTGGCTAACTTTAACGCTTCTGTGCCGAATCTGCCGGTATTCACCACATCTTTGCCGATGGATAGTTTTATTGGCAGTTTTACCGGTACATTGGGCGGCAGTACTAACGCGTTGCCCTGTCCATCCTCTGCCAGTGGCCCTTTGGTTGCTAACGGTTGAATGCGCAGGTAATTATCGGTACCATTTTTATCGCGATGTGCCATAACCACCACATTCGGCAAAAAATCGACCGGGAACTCAATTTTAATATCCACCGGTATATCTGCAGGTCGGAAAGCGGTCCAACCATCGCGCAGGCCGATTGCCATTGATTGATATGGCGTTACTGTAATGTCAGAGAAGTGTATTTCACCGGTGGTAGGGCCTTCGCCATTCATCAGTGTCATCGATTGGGTTGGTATAATTAATTTGTCGCCATCTGCCGCGCGTAACGAAATTGCTGCTGCCCATGTCACCGGCATCGGCCAGGCGCCACTATTGGTGATGATATCCTCAACGCAGATTTGTTCAGTTCCTGCGGTTAGCGACACAATGCGCTGTATAGTTATTGACGCGGGAATATGCCGGACCATGCCACCCAGTGAGTGAGATATGGAAGCGATGGCGCAGGTCATTTTTACTGTAACTGCTTCCGCGGTGTTCAGGGATATTTCTGCCTGCCATTCGTTATTGGTCAGCATTTCACCATCTGCCAATAGCGATGGGAAAGCCGCGCACCATCCGCCGCGGACATTAAAACTACGGGCAGGGGGTGGGTGATGCAGAAAATCTGTCGCCAACAGTTCACGTCCGGATGACCGGTAATAAAGGCTACAGATACGACCGCCGAATTCCGGTAATATAGATATGCGAAATATGCCGTTATCTAATACAAACGCCCGCGCACCGTTAAGGGTACTCTCGTGCGCGCTACATTTTTTTGTCAGGTGAATATCGTTCTGGTTTAGCAAAATGTCACTCTTTAAAGTAGTTTAGTGGTGAAAAATATAGTTCTATTTCATTACACTAATAGATTTATACCCAATCATAAATGAATGGGTTAAATTTTTGTTGTGAATAAAATATCTGGTGTATGTAAAAGTAAAGTTCTTACTTTCAATACCGGTGCTGTATGAATATCTGTTAAATTCACCACCATTGGTATAATCTGCTGATAATTTTAACATGTCATATTTCGCTTGCGCACTGGCCATGGTAATATATTCATTTCTGGATTTGCACATTACCCCAAATGATGCGCTCATTAATTTATATGGTGCTGTTGCAGTGGCAACGGCGTAATACTGATTTTGTCGATCACTACCAATATTTTGAACACCTATCGCGATTGCCGGCAAGTTATTGCTATCGTCATTGTATTGCCATTTTACATTATAATATGACTTACCTGCTGAATTATCGTAACCTAATTCAAAGCCGTTACCCAAACCGGATTGATACCCGAAAGTGCTTTTAGCAGGTAAAGAATCTAATCTTCCACTGCCATTAAACTCATATGATGTATTTGATTCTCCGTATTGTAACACCTCTGCAGTTGGTAACATTGCTGTTCCGGTGGGTGCAGCGATGGCGTATGTGGATATTAAGGTTATTAATATAAAGATAAGGTATTTCATAAGTTTTATCCTCCCAAAGGTTTCCATATATATTGTACTGCCATAGTCGTATAATGGCAAGTCAGAACGTATAACAGGTGGTCTGCCTGCAGTGACTATTTCGATATCCGGGCCGGCTATCGTACGTTTTGAAACCCGCATTGGAGATTACCGATGTGGATTTCCCCACTACCTAACTGGTTAAACCACGAAATATACGAATTACACGAAAATTTAATATTGAAAAAGAATCATTTACAGATTTAATTATGGAACCAAATGTATTGTGAGCATCCTGCTCGCAAAAATCCTGATTACACAGGTGCTGCAAGAAGTTGGTTTTATTCGATTTTTGTTTTAATAATAGAACTTTCGTTTATGGTTACTTCGACAGGTTGCTCAGTGACCGGTCGCGGAGACTGTTTAAGCGACAATTTTAAGAATGTTTTACTTTGAAATTGAAAGTCCTGTAATAATTATTTTCGCAAATGGCGATAATTGATTAATATCAATCTCTGAGACAAGATGCCATGCCGCGCCAAGGGAATCCTGGTTATCGCCAATGGCATTGATGACATCGTTTTCGTCGACACTGGCGTAGTAAATTAT
>CAZNLA010000329.1:0-6229 GCA_964573385.1 uncultured bacterium | reverse complement strand
TTTCTGAATGTGACTGGAGTTCAGACGTGTGCTCTTCCGATCTCAAATCCGGAAGCAGTTATTTTGGATGCCAAAGGCAATGCCTACGTATCTGAATTAGGCACATTGCAACAGATTAAAAAGTTTTCTGCTGATGGACAGTTGCAGGGGACATTTGGTATAGAAGGCGGTCGTGGTATGCGCGCAGTGCCATACAACCCGATGGCTTTCCTTAATATCACCGGACTTGCCATTGGTCCGGATGGCAATTTATGGATGATAGAAAGCGGCGTTGCCCCCCGACGTTTTATTAAGCTATCACCGGATGGAAAATGGCTGGAAGATGTTTTTGGTCCCACTCGTTGCGGGACCACAGTCGGGTGTGATTTAGACGACCCGTCAACAATATACTATAGTGCCCCAAGTGGAAAAGCACAGTATGTTGAAGCTAAAGTATATTATCCTTCTTTAGCGGTGGAATCAGATAAACCTAAAACATTTATCATTAAAAACATCTGGTGTCTCAGCCAGAATGGCGTTGATTTAAAGGCGAATCCTGATTTAATGGCAGGCAAAGGCGCGCCAACAGAAAATGGATATAACCGGATGTATGTATTTACCGCAGATAACGGCAAACGTTATTTATGGATAGATGGTTCCAGTCGCACCGGTATATGGCGATGGGATAATGGCGACTGGAAACCGGCCGCAATAGTTTCCGGCAGTGGTAGCCCAACCTTCTGGACAGATAAAAATGGTGACGGCCAGGTACAGATTGACGAGACATCTGATGATGCAAACCCGGCACGACCGTCTGGTGGATGGTCATGGTTAGACCGAAGCCTGACACTGTATGGTATAAATGGCACATTAGCACCAGCATCTATAGATGAACGGGGAGTACCTGATTATGCAGGTGGCAAATTTACCCCGTATATAACTAAAGAAAATAAAATATCTACCCTTTTCGACAACCAGGCTTACTGGACTGCCGGTGCACCAGCAACATCAGAAAAAGCATTTTACATCACCGGCAATTTTGGTCCGCATCAAAACCGCGATTTTTGGGACCGGGCATCAGAAAACCGGGTGATGAAGGTGAAAGATGGAAAATTGCAATGGATTGTGGGTAAACATAATGGAGCGTTAACCAATGATGGCGACAGCATTATATGTTTTGGCGTAACCGGTGAGACCGATGGCATGGTAATAGTATCTGAGGTGGGGTCAAACTACATTGGCTATACCAGTGATGGCCTGGCATTGGGATGGGTATTAACAGATGCGAAAGGCAGAACACCGGATGTAGGACCTAACTCAATATATGTTGAAAATGCCGGGCCGAACCTGTTTATAAAAGATACAAAAACCGGAAAACATCTATTAATAACCCACACCACAGAAGATGTACGGGTTTTGGAGATAACCGGCGGATTCAGCAAAGATATTAACCGGATTGAAGGCACACTTATACTGACATCCACAACACCACGCGCCACTGCCATGGAACCTGGTGTCATCTCCATACCGTATCGCACCTGGTCAAAATCGTTATACGAAGTATGGCGCGGGACAAATGTTGATGCCTTTGATTATGAATGGGCACAAGACCTGCCGGCATTAACCATTTATGACACTATACCGACAACACAAAAATATTGGACGGTTAAGCAAAGTGACGGTAAACCACAAAAAATGATAAGCGGTGAAATCCGTATGCGTCGTGATGCCGGTAACCTGTGTATATTTGCGGATATTCTGGATGAAAACCCGGTATTTTCACTGCCGGATGTAAAGAAAACTGCCGATTTATTCGGTAAAGGCAGCGGGTTGGAATTACTGATAGGAAAGTCCGAAGATGAACAACGCACCAAACCGATTGCAGGTGATACCCGTATCTATATATCTGCTATCCGCGGTGAAAATGGTAAATTGAAAGGTCAGGTATTGTCATGTCGACCGGCATCATTACCGGTTCCACCATCAAATGAACTCAGCGAAATGGGAACAACAGGCGATTATAGGACAAAAGGCAATACCGTTGCCTGGGACAGCAGCAAGGAACTGGTGGTTATACCCGGCGCAATGGTTGAGATACGTGACAGATACGATGGTAATGGTTACGTAATTGAGGCGGAAATTCCACTGGCGGCAATGCCGGAACTATCAAATAAACAAACCATCAGTTATTTCCATGCTGCCCCGAATGGAAAAGGTGACGACGGACAAAGATATACTAAAGACCGGTCTGATATGGTTATTCCGTTGAAATTAAATGCCGCTATCTGGCGACGAAATAATGAAGGCACAGTGAATCGCAACACCTGGAAAATTGACGGATTTACCGGAACCGACCCGACGCAAATGAATCCCGGCAAATGGGGAATTGTAACTGTACCACCCAGTGTAAGCATGAATATTGCTGCCGCGGAGTTGCCGGATATGCCTTTGTCATATTCTACTACTAACCGTACAACATTCAGCTTTAGTGGTGGGCCGACAGTGCGTGTAGACAATTGCCTGTTTGGCGGTGGATGGTATGATTTAAGCGGAAAATTAACTTTCCTCACCACTGCCCCCCGCCAGGGATTTTCTATTGACGTACCTGCCGGTGGTGAAACTGCCGCTAATGGCAATTGGCGTACCGCAAAACTTGATATGACTGCTGTTGGTATACCGTCACTAAACTCACTGGTAAGACGTACTGATGACAAGAACCCCATTACAGCAACTGTCAAAGTAAGTTTTGCACCGGGATTCGGTGGCAAATTGCATGTTTTATGGGGAAGTTATACCGATAATAGCGCCGCAAGCGCCGCATTGACAGTGACTGATGAAGTTACCGGACAAAAAATTGACGCTGCAAAATATCCTGACTTGTCATATGCCACCGACTTTAACAAAAGTTTCTTCACCTGCGACACAATATTCACTGTAGGCGGAACCCGCACCATAACCATTACCCTGAAAGATATTACGACATCATCACGCGCTTGTATGCAGGGAATATGGATTGAGCCAATTACCCAGCCAGCGTTCACTTTGCCTGTCACCCTAACCCTGGCGGCGTTTCCGGGCAAAACAGTGGCGGATATCAGCAAGGTAGAGTTTTATCAGGGAGATACCAAAATAGGTGAATCCGAAACCGCGCCATATACAATAAACTGGAAACCAGAAAAAGCCGGAACTTACACTTTCAATTCACGGGTAACTGACAAACTGGGAGCAACCGCGGTATCAGCAATACAGACAATTACAGTTAATGCGGTAAAATGAAAAGTTGAATATTTTAGAGGCAATTGCAAAACCTGTCTGAATTGTACGGAATGCCGGGGACGGCATTCCGTACAGAAAAAATTGAAATAATTGGGTTTTGCAAAAGCCTGTTTAAATTAACTACAAAGTAACACAGAGTTTTAATACATTGAATTAAGTAACTGCATAAATTATCTCTGTGTTACTTTGTGGTTAAAGAAAAATCTGGTTGCAGGTGATATCTACAACAAATAATATCCGACTCTGATTCTCAATCTCTATTGTAAATCTCATTATTTTTACGTATCATTATTTCATCATGAAAATTTTATATTTTTTATTATTACCCATACTATTATTCACCACTGCAGGTATGCCGATAATTAATGCCGGTCTGCAGGAAAAATGGCCGGGGGTGGTGCAACATTTCTCTTCAACAAAAAATGAAGTAGCGTTGACTATAGATTTTTGCAAAGGTTATAAAGAGAAATCCAGTTATGACGAAAAACTTATTAACGCATTAATTAAAGAAAATATTCCCGCTACATTATTCATGACAAAAATATGGATTAAAGCGAATTTAAAAACAGCAAAATCAATAGCAAAAATGCCGAATTTCGATATTGAAAATCACGGAGAAAATCATTATGTTTGTACCACTGATGGAAAAAGTAAATACAAAGTCAAAGCCTGTGAATCAGTTGATGAAGTAATAAAGGAAGTTGTGACCGCAGGGGATTTAATAACCGAAATCACCGGTAAGACTCCAATATTTTTTCGTGGCGCGACAGCACTTTACAACAAAACAGGTGCTGCGACCATAATA
The DNA here is from genome assembly GCA_964573385.1 of uncultured bacterium. Lineage (GTDB taxonomy): Bacteria > Armatimonadota > Hebobacteria > CAIYQO01 > CAIYQO01 > JBAXQQ01. Next base: position 2,169 of record CAZNLA010000329.1, on the reverse strand, counting down.
GAACAGGGTTATACAATTGCCGGATATTCAATAAATGGCGATGGTGGTGCGACTTTTAAGGAAAAGGATGTCGTCAAAGCATTTTTATCAGCAAAACCTGGTGATATAATAATAATCCACGGTAATCATCCCGAAGGCAATACTGCCGAAGGGGTAATTACCGTGATAAAAACTATGAAGAAAAAAGGAATAAAGTTTCGCTTTCTTCGTGATGTTATAAAATAACAGTTTCACCGCTTTCGGCAGATTTAAAACACGCGTCTATTACAGATATCTGCCTGCGTAATTCCGGCAATTTTACTAGTGGTTCTGCGCCATTTTGTAAAACATCCGCAATATTATCATAATAACTGCGCCATCTACCGGGAATTGTTGGTATTTTATGGTCATGCTTGCCATCATTAAATTTGCCATAGGTTTTGGGGTCTTCCATTGAAGCGTTAATATCGCCTGCCAGCATCATATTTTCCTGCGGATCCAGGCCATATTTAATAAACGTACCTTTGTTACCCCGGATATAAAAACGCGGTTTTGAAATCGCTGCCAAACTGCTGAAATCGCATATTCCTGTCTTATCGTCGGCAAATGTTATTACTACAAAAGCCTCGCTTTCGATATTGTAACCCGGTATATCATATTGCATTCGGCAATATACAGATTTAATATCAGCAGGAAATATTAAACACATCTGATCTATTAAATGTGCTCCTAAATCCAGCAGTTTGCCACCGCCCATTTCACGTTGGCCACGCCAACCACCCCAAATCCCAAATGTTTGCCATGCCATTTCTGCCCATACAACATCACCAAATTTGCCATCGGCAATCATCTTTTGAATTGTAATAAAATCTCCGTCAAGTCGGCGATTTTGAAAAACTGACAACATAACATTATTTTCTTTTGCCGTCGCAATCATCCTGTCGCAATCGTCAATTGTCAAAGCCATTACTTTATCAGTAACCACATTTTTTCCGGCTTTCATCGCTTTTATTGCTATTTCCGCATGGGTAGAGTTAGGGGTTACAATACAAATTAACTCTACATTTTCATCATTTAACGCATCATCTAAAGTAACAAAAACACGACATCCCTGTTCTCGCGTTATCATTTCTGCTTTTTCTGGCGAACCCGATACTACGCCATACAATTCTAATCCCGGTGTTAATTTAATTAAATAACAATGAAACATCTTCCCTGCTCTGCCATATCCAACAACTACCGTTTTAATTCCCATTCTATTCCCCTTAATGTTTCATGGATTGTCAAATATCATTATATACCAATAGCTGTAAATTGTTAATAACTAATTATGATTTTTCAAAAAATGGCATGAAATTAATATTATTTGATGGTATTTCAGAAAAAAGTTGACATCTTCCTGTTACATTTTTATACTGCTACAGTAACAAATTAAAATGACAAAAAACAATTCAACAATTCAATTACCGCCGAAACCACGAATTTTAATAATTCGCCTAAGTGCAATTGGTGACGTACTGATGACATCACCGGTGGCTAAAGTTATAAAAGATAATCTACCCGACGCGCATATAACCTGGATTGTTGATCCATTAAGCGCTGTTATGGTTCAGCACAACCCATATGTTGACGACGTAATAATATTGCAGCAATTACCAAAATGGCAAAAAATGTTCGACAAGTTTGATTATATCAATTTGTTGCGCGAATTTGTTGCCTTTGGTAAAGAATTGCGAAAAATGAATTTTGATATCGCGTTGGATTTTCAGGGCTTACTTAAAAGTGGACTTATAGCCAAAATGTCAGGCGCGCCAATCCGGTTATCCGCTAATGCCAACGAATGGGGCAACCAACATCTGGTAACCCGGGTGGTGGGTAATATATCTGCCCGCAGATTATCAGCCAACTTTATTCACACTTTATCCGCATTCGGATTCGATGATACCCCACAGGATTTGATTCTGGAAATACCGGATGAAAGATTACAGGAAGCACGGCAGATACTTTCTGACCATGGATTAAGCAAGGGGAAATATGCCGCCTTCTGTGTCTCATCATCACGTCCTCAAAAAGATTGGGTTTGGAATCGTTGGGGTGAACTGGCAGATTTGTTATGGCGAAAACACGAGATAAAGTCAGTTATTATTGCCGGACCGGAAAGAAGAATTGACGCAATGAGATTGCAGGAAG
>CAZNLA010000328.1:0-6255 GCA_964573385.1 uncultured bacterium | reverse complement strand
GCGAATACGGTCATTAACGCGAAGTTGTTTATTAATGTTTGCTTCCTCCGAATATTTAGTATTCGACTGCATACGCACTCGAATTACGATTAAGTTTAGCAGATGTTTTCAAATAATGTCAACGGTATATGATTAAAAAATTATTTTTTTTAATTATATCATTAAAAACATCGCTATTTTACTTGTCTGTGGCCATTAAATTATGATAATGGCCACAGATGAATAATTTATTAGGGTTCCATATCTGGCATTTTCAGGCCATATTTTTCAGCAACGTCCGCGGCTTTGCGGCCGGATTCAGTATTTTTGCTGTTACGTACTAACTGATTTAACGCGTTTTGTGCAGCCTGGGTATTATTCAATTTTATACTGCAATGAATTATCTGTAATGTTGCCTGTGAATACCATGGTTCGTAGGTGGTCTGTTTTAAGACATTCGGCATAATTTCAATATATTTACTTAATGCTTCGGTATAGTTGCCATTATCAAAGTAATATTGACCGAGATAATATTGGGCTTCTGGAGCATTATTTTTAGCGCGGTCGCCTAATTTGGTATTACTGGTAGAATAATTATCGCAGATATCCAACGCTTTTTCAAGATCAGCTTTAACTTCTGGCAGTTTGCCCATTAATGCTGCTCTTCCTGCTCCTGTAGCGGAATCAATCATGTATGGTCCGGTGGGGAACTTATCAATATAATTCAGGTAAGCCAATCGTGCCGGAATAGCTTTCTCTTTCCCTTGTTTTTCCAGTGACTGCGCTAACCAGAATAATGTTTCTGAATAGTTGTCGCTGGCAGGCGCGGTTCTGGACATTAAATCGGCAGCGATTGACAATGAATCTGATGCCTTGTCATACTGTTTTTCAAATAAGGCACAAATGCCATGCTTATATGCAATAATTGGATATAACTCGGCTACTTTTGATGTTTTATCTACTTCTGTTACTTTATCCAGTGCTAATTTTAGATAGCGCATTGCATCAACGGTTTGTTTGTGTTCATCAGATAACCAGTATTCACCAACCCGGTATAATGAATCAACAGCTAATGGGTCTTTCGGGAAATCATTTGCAACTGCCAGGAATTGGGTATTTGATAATAAGTCGAATTTGGTGCGTTCTTCTGCATCTTTCGATGGCATTTTGCGATAAGCCCATGCAATTTCATAAGCAGCCTGTGCACCCATCTTGTGAGTCGCTGGTACATTTTTGAATGCCGCAATAGCACCAGTGAAATCTCCGGTTTCTACCAGATTTGTTCCTAAACGGAAGAATGCTTCTGCAACGCGGTTGTTATCATCCGGATAATTCTCGACGATTTTTCTGTAAATATCTGCAGCACCTTTGCGGTCTCCCTTATTCTCGGTAACCCATGCTGCTCCCATTAATGCTAATGGTACAAGGTCGGTTTTAGGGCATTCATTAACAACGCGATTATATGTTTCCACCGCTTTATCATTCATGCCGTTATTAACGTAAGCTTCTGCTAAATACATTAATCTTTCTGCTTTCTCTTTTATTTTTTCTGCTTCTGTAGATGTTGTTGGCAACGCAAGTCCATCAAGTGCCTGTGCGGACGCTAAAGATTCTTTATAATTTTTAGTGTCAAGATAAGCAAGGGTAAGACCGCGTTGTGCGTATGCGCGCAAATCCGGACTGGTAGCTTTTTCCAGTGCCTGCTTATAATATGGTATTGCTTTGTCTGGATTATTCATTTTCTGGTTTGATGCGCCAGCAAGATAAGATGCCTGAACGTAAATATCACCGGTTGGATTATCAGCAAGAATCTTCTTTGCGGAGTCAAGGGCTGCGGTATAGTTAGCATTTTTATAACTATCACGTGCTACCTGCAACGTTGCATTCCATGTTACATTACCCATAGGTAAACTGCCTAATAATGCAGTGATATCTGCTGATGGCATCGCACGGGTTAATCGCAGGATTCCTCTTTCAGATTCACCATTAATATCTGTCAGGTCACGACGTTCTTTGTCAGACCATTTGGCTACAACGGGACTGGCAGCAGGATATTTTTTGCTGATTTCGTTAAAAGCAACAACGGCTTTTGTTCGCATTTCAGCATTGCCGGCATTTGCCAGGTCTTCATAACTGAATGCTATCAGCAACATTGCCCGTGGGATTAATGGATTTTCTACCGCTGCAATGGAGATAAACTTCTGAAATGAATCTATTGCTTTCTGCAGGTCTGTCTTTGCGGTAGCAGTTAATGAATTGTCTTTATTATGTGATTGTTGGAAAGTCGCATGTCCGCGCCAATAAAAACCTTGTTGAGCAAGATCATTCATCTTCTGTGCGGTGGCAGCATTTGCAACAGTATTGTATTCCTCGGCAGCAAGACTATATTTTAATCCATTATATAATGCGTGGCCGTATTGCAGTCGGGATTCAATAGCAGTACGTGAAGTGGCGTCTAAACTGCCCAATACACTGGTATATGCAACGGCAGACTCATCATATTTTTTCATTTCAAATAAAGTCTGTGCCAGGTTTAATTTTGCCTGTGTCTGTGAACTTTTACTTGCCCGGGTATCAGTTTGCAATGCGGTAAAATATTTGACCGACTTATCATAATCACCACTTGCCACTACAGGGTCAGTACTGGTGCGTGCCCGTGACGCATACGCCATACCTAACCATAATTTTGCGCCGGCATATAAATCGTCAGTAACTTTTACATTTTTAGCGACCGCTTCCAGGTCGGATATTGCTTCATTGTACATACCAAGTCGCATCTCAATATCGCCTAATGAATATAACGCCCATGGAACTAATGGGTCATCGGCTTTAATAATGGTAACACGACGATAATCCGCAATAGTGCTACGCAGTAATTTTTCGTCGTCTCCGGCTAATTGATAACTGCATTCTGCTAACCAGTATTGCGAGTTTACATTCAATCCATTATCTTCGCTGTTGCGTTTCAGGCTGTTTTGATAAGCCTTACGGGCATCATCAAAAGTCCCCTGACTGCGATATGTTTCGCCTATCTGGAAATATGTTTCAGCAACTAATTTATTAAACTCTGGTGTTACTGCTTTTGCAATAACCAGGTTGTATGCTGTCCTTGCTTTGTCAAACTGGTTTTGTCTTGCCATACAACGGCCTAACCAGTAATTTGCTTCATTTACTGTCGGATCAGTAGGATTTGCTTTGATTAATCCCTGAAGAGTGTCAATAGCCTGTGTATCCAGGTTCAAATCATAAAATTTTCGGGCTTGCTCTAGGGTCTTTGAAGGGGTGGTTGCTGCAAATGAAGGTAAAATCATCATCCCAGCAAGTACTGCGAATAAGAAAATTCGCACTGTATTCTTTTTAAACATCAGTTTCCTCCGGTTTAGCTTTAACTGTACGAAAAATTAGGGAGATGCACAGAAATGCCATTATGCGCATATTGTATCATCATTTTATAATTTAGCACAGAGGGGGAATAGAGGATTATTAAGAACTTTTTCAATTATAAATGACATACCTGAAATAAAATTGTTATACTTCGATATCAATACTTTGTATGTTGATACAGAAAATTAAAAAGCCACTTATTATAACTGGAGAAAAATATGTCAATTCCTCGCTGCGAATATCCGCGTCCACAATGGGTGCGCGACACCTGGATTAACCTTAATGGTTTATGGGAGTTTACATTCGATTTCGGTAGAAGCGGACGTGAACGACAAATGCCAGTTGCCATGCATTTTGACAAAGAAATTTTAGTACCATTTTGCCCGGAAAGCAAACTTTCGGGCATTGAATATACAGACTTTATGCCGTCAGTATGGTATCGGCGGGTTGTTACCATTCCAAATGAATGGGGTGGCCAACGGGTATTAATCCATTTTGGTGCTGTTGATTATGACACTGAGGTGTGGGTAAACGGAAAAAGTGCCGGTACCCACCGTGGCGGTTATAGTTCATTTTCATTTGATATTACTGCATTTATACAACCCGGCGAGAATATAATTATTGTCTGTGCTGATGATGATACCCGTTCTTCGTTGCAACCCACCGGCAAACAGAGTGGTCAATACGCGTCACATGGGTGTCATTACACCCGGACCACCGGTATCTGGCAGACAGTATGGCTGGAATCTGTTCCACAGGTTTATCTTGGCCGGCCATTAATGACGCCAGACCTGGAGAACGGACAGATTCATCTGGATGTACCGTTAGTAGGCGTTAGCAATGAAATGGTTTTAACTGTAGAAGCAATGATTGATGGGATTGCAGTTGGAAATGTAGAAATCAAAGCTTCCGGATATCGCTTTGCCGGTACTTTATCAGTATCAGAAATATATCCATGGTCACCGGATTCATCGGTATTATATGATTTAAAATTTATTTTATCTGACTCATCCGGGGTAATTGATGAAGTCACAAGCTATATCGGTTTGCGATCTCTAAGTTGGGATGGACCGGCATTGTTACTTAATGGTAAACCTGTTTTTCAACGTTTAATTTTGGACCAGGGTTTCTATCCCGATGGTTTGTATACTGCCCCAACAGACGCGGAATTGCGCAGTGATATTGAACGATCGCAGGCGATGGGTTTTAATGGCGCACGGTTGCACCAGAAGGTTTTTGAAGAACGTTTCCTTTATTGGGCAGATAAACTTGGCTATTTAGTTTGGGGTGAAATGGCGGATTGGGGGTTAGACCTTTACCGTCCGGAGACGTTGGATCGCTTCCTAACTGAATGGCGCACAATTGTGGCACGCGATTATAATCACCCTTCAATTATCGGGTGGTGCCCATTTAACGAACGTGGTGGTGACGGGTTAACCGGTGTGGTTAATCAGGTATACCATATAACTAAACAATTGGACAAAACCAGGCCGGTATTGGATACAAGCGGTTATTTGCATGCGGGTGATACTGATGTCTATGACACCCATGACTATGACCAGGACCCGGTAACTTTTACCGAACGCCATGCTCCTTTTGCCAATGGGAGCGAACCGTTCATCAACTTCCCGGATCGAGATGCGGCGTATAAAGGCCAACCATATTTCGTCAGTGAATATGGCGGTATTTGGTGGAACCCGGACCAGGCAGATGAAAAAGCCTGGGGATACGGCAATAGACCACAAAATGAAGAAGAGTTTATAACACGATTTAAAGGATTAACAGAAGCGTTGCTGCAACACCCGCGCATGTGTGGTTTTTGCTATACCCAGTTAACCGATGTCGAACAGGAAGTTAACGGATTATACACCTATGACCGTAAACCGAAATTTGATGCAGCAATAATCAAGGCAATTGTGGCACAACCGGCAGAGATAGAAAAGGGATAAATAAATTGCAAATTGAAAATTGCAAATGATAAATGAATTAAAACAGGACTTTCGCTCATAAGGGAAAGGGTCGCTTCGACAGGCTCAGCGACCGGTCACTGAGCCTGTCGAAGTGACCTAAAGCGAAAATCCTGTAAAAATTTAAAATAGTGCTTGTAATACCTAAATTTTCAGTGAATAAATTTGTAATTTTGATTACGAATCAGGGACTGACACCGAGTGGCGAAGCCATGAAGGTGTCAGTCCCAACATTGTATCACAAGGTTCTGCAATTACCTGTTTTTTCTATACGGAACGTCGTCCTCGACGTTCCGGATTGATATAAAAACTATATTTTTTTAGAATTCTGTGACTACATTCCCTATAGTATTTTACATGTCTTTTCACTAATTCCTTTACCTATTAATTCCATAGCCCACGGCGTAGCTTTACCTTTATACACATTTTTAATATGAGAAAATAATGTTCAATATGAGACGACCCCAGCGGGGTCGAATAGTTGTAGAATAAGATTTCAAATAATAAATCCGACCCCAGCGTGGGTCGTATATAAAATAGCAGAGAGTTGGTAATTATATGCGACCCGCGCTGGGGTCTTTTTGTATATGAATATTATTCTGCATTCCCCACATTTAATACTTGTGTTTCACAAGGCTGTATGAGAATAAATTATATGACGAATCTGTTAAAAATGATGGTCCCGTCTTATCAAATTTCCTCAATTATCATTCATACTTCGCTCTTTACGAAAATTGTAAATAAAATAAGTTAAATTATTTTCAAAAAAGCAGTAACCCCCTATTGTTTTTTTTGGTTAGCGTGGTAACCTCTTTCATAATGATTGCAGTTGTTTATTTTATTATAAAAATAAGTTTCTGTTGAATCAATAAACGTAAGTATTCGGTAAACCCCATCCCACCAATTCATTATATGCCCATCATTT
>CAZNLA010000327.1:1239-6287 GCA_964573385.1 uncultured bacterium | reverse complement strand
GACGTGTGCTCTTCCGATCTATATCATTCATTGGATAGAAAAGTTTGCAACACATTAAATGTCTGTTGTATTCCGCAGGAACGTGCAGATTTAATTGATTCATTTATTGCCGCCCTTAGAATGGCAGGTGATAAAAGAGGATATGGTTTTAAGTTACATGTTGTGGAAGGTGATGAAAGTTATATTCCCAATGAATTATTTGAGAAATCAATAAATGTCCGTAGAGCAATAGGTGATGTTGCAGAAAAAAATGCTCAGCTAATATCTGAAAACAAATTAGGGCATGAGTGGGAATGGGAAGAAACACCTGAAGTATCTTTGAAAATTGTCAAAAATATTTCTGAAGCGATTGATTTATGTAATAAATACAGTCCTAAATTTGTCGTGAGTATCGTAACTGAGGATGTAGATTCTGCTGTTAATTACTTCAATGCTGTTAATTCACCATTCTGCGGTAATGGGTTTACCAGATGGGTTGATGGACAGTATGCGTTAAACAGGCCTGAATTAGGTTTATCAAATTGGGAAAATGGCCGGTTATTCGCACGTGGCGGAATATTATCTGGTGATGGTGTATTTTCCGTCAGACTGCGTGTTATACAGGACAATCCGGAAGTGCATCGCTAATGTGTTTTATGGCCAAATAATTTACTCCAGAATGAATCGTGAAAATCCTGATTGCTGTTAATGCTTATTTTAACAGGTTCATTATCTGCCTGGGTACAACTATGAACGTATTCTTCCGGATGTAATTCACGATTTATCTGGTCGGGCATAATACAGGCGAATTCGCAATCCACCAGATTAAGCATACCTGATGCTTCCCATAATCCGGATTGATGACGATGAGCAAAAAGTAAAGCTTCGTGAAATACTGTTATATCCTGTAAAGAATAAGATTCTGATACTGTGTCAGGCAATGCTTTTGGCCATGATACCAATAAACTTAAGACATCATTAATATATTGAGGTGGAATACACATTCCTGTCTGGTGATTTTTTGATAATGCGTAAGGTATATGGTGGTGAAATCCTGGGATTTTTTGGGAAATCGTTGCAAATATACCACGTGGATCTGCTACTAATGGTTCTAAACCTAATTCATGACGTGTTGATAATGTGGTTAAAGTTGTATCTGGTAATAACCACCATGGGTGTAGTGTGGCCATCAACATGCATGCTCTCCATGAAATCCAGCGACCAATGTTATCGAACTCATCCTGATGAGGGTTATCCATTAATTTTTCAATTTCATCTCTTTCATATAACAAATATTTACGCATAGCGCTTTCTATTTCTTCAACGCTCATGTATCCCAAAACACCAGGGTTTATATCTTTTCTGGCCTCAGTTACAATAGTCATAGCATTGTCCGGGTCTATACGGGCTATTTCTTCCATAAACAGATATAAAACATCATTTAAACCACCAGTTGCAGACATTAATTGTTCAATCCGGTGAACAGCAACCTCGGGGTCATCAGCAGTTATAAAGAAAGGACGAAGTTCGGTATAAAGTTTCCATTGAGATGGTTCAACAATATTTGCAAGTTGAGCAGAAGCTTTTACTATTTTTTTAGACCAGTTAATTAATATATCACGTTGACGATGTCGCATTGCTTCTGCATGTAAATCAGGAATTGATCCGCCTTTTAAAATAGATATATAGATTTTAAGAAGACGGATATCCATTATGTGAATTGTACATGAAGTTGGTGTCATTGCATCTACCTCCAATCATGAATATCTACTTAAGTATATAAATTATACCATGAAATTATTATTATGTAAACTTAGGAAATATTTATCAGAAACTTCCCGCAAGAAGTATCTGAGGATTAAAATATAACTTTTTATTTGCATTTCCAGAAAATATATAACCACCACGCATATCTAAATTTAATGACATTCTGTTTTTCGAAAAAGTATAACCGATTCCGGCACCAGTCTCAAATCTATTTTCAGCTGCATTTTTTCCTTCTACTGATGCCCAAATTTGAGTTAAATAATATGTCCATAATTTACCATCACTTGATTTTAAAATTATGGTTCCATCCCGCCAACGGTACGAACCTAATGTGTCATTTGCCCGTTTTACATAGAAAACTTCTGCATATAAATCATCGAAATTTTTATCTTTTTCCCATGACTGATACAATGCTCCACCTATTCGCAGATCATTTTCGTCTTTATTTTTCCCACTTAATATTTTACTGTAAGAAGTTCCAATAAAAGCGGTGTGGTCTAATACCCAAAACCGCACACCGGCACCCAGTGAATTTCCATCGAGAATATAACTAAAAGGAAGATTTTTACCGTTTGTATCAGACCATTCATATTTTGTAAAAATATAATAATCTACATTTTCGCTCTTAATACCTGTAGTAAAAGAATGGGATGCAGATGTGCCTACAAGTCTATTTGCAACTGCTTCAAAATAATAAGTTGCGAATGGGCGGGCAGCAAATATTGATATTGAAAATAAAAACAATATCAGGGTAATAAAATTACGCATTTAATTCTCCTTTATCCCTTTAATACAGATTTTACCCAATTCCATAGACTTTCACGCCCTAATGCAGATTCTGCAGAAAAAGGTAATGTATTTATTGAATCAATATTTAATGATTCAGCAATTACTAACATACTTTCATCTACTTTTGTTTTAGCTATTTTATCTGCTTTTGTACCCACTAACAGAAACGGAAAATTGTTTGATAATAGATATTCTGTCATCTGTATATCAAGTGGTTGGGGTGGGTGCCGCAAATCGATTAGTTGAATAATAGCTTTTAGACTCTCACTATTATTCAGGTATTCCTCAATTAAATGTTTCCATTCGTCACGACGTCCAACATTTACTTTCGCGTATCCATATCCCGGCATATCTACTAAATAAAATGGTTTAATCTCGCCAGGAGATTCTAAGTTATAAAAGTTGATAGTTTGTGTTCGTCCCGGGGTATTAGACGTATGAGCCAACCCCTTTCTATTTACAAGACAATTTATAAGTGATGATTTTCCGACATTAGATCTGCCAGCCAGTGCTATTTCTGGTTTTCTATCACGTGGAAATTGATCTGTTTTACCTGCACAAACTGCAAGATGAGCATTAATAGCCATATTTACCTCAATTATTTTATCCATAAATACTATATCATATTTAGCGAATTAGTCAAATCTGAATTATTGATTTGCTTAAAATTATTTGTTTTAATAAAAATTCTAAAAATATATTTTTTTTAATGATTATCTCGGTTAGAACGTTGTAAATTACCTGTAAAAAACGTACAATATTAAGGAAGTAATAAATATGGAACCTACAGTAACTAATTTTGAACCCAACGATAACCCTATCTGCCGATGCTTGCAAAGCGAATCGGGATCTGTCTTCATACCACGTGACGATGATGTCGTTCATGACGCATGTGGTGTGTTTGGTGTATACGCACCAGGACAAGAAGTTGCACGTATAGCGTATTTTGGTATCTTCGCCCTGCAACACCGTGGTCAGGAAAGTGCTGGCATAGCTGTAACTGATGGCGAAAAAATAGATCTATTTCGTGATATGGGGTTGGTTAGCCAGGTTTTTAGTGAAGAAACATTAATTAGCCTAAAAGGTAATGCCGCAATCGGTCACACTCGTTACTCAACCACCGGTTCAAGTATGATAGAAAACGCTCAACCGATGATAGTAGATAGTAAATTCGGTAAGATGGCATTAGCCCATAATGGTAATCTGGTAAATACCAGCGTTCTTCGTCGCGAACTTGAGGCATTTGGCATTAATTTCGTTTCTACAACAGACAGTGAAGTTATCGCCCGGATTATTGCATTTGAGTCAAATCATTGTGATACTATGGTTGATGCCATTAAAGCTGCTGTAAAACGTATGACCGGCGCTTTTTCTATTGTTATTTTAACTAAAGATACTTTATATGGTTTTCGTGATCCATGGGGAATTAGACCTTTAGCAATAGGACGATTAAATGGCTCAAAGTTTTGTATAGCTTCTGAACCCTGTGCGTTAGATGTAGTTGGTGCTGACTTTATGCAGGAAATTGGTGCCGGCGAGATGGTAATAATTGATGAAAATGGACCCAGATTCGAAATGTTGATGGATGGTGTTCGTCCTTCAATGTGCATGTTTGAGTTCATATATATAGCCAGGCCGGATAGCCATATTTATGGTCGTTCCCTGCATTTGTCACGTCGTCGAATGGGACAGGAATTGGCACGCGAGCATCCGGCTGCTGCTGATATCGTAATTGCAGTACCTGATACCGGAACCCCGGCAGCAATAGGATATGCAGAAGAATCGAAGATTCCTTTTGGTGAAGGTTTAATTAAAAACCGATATATTCACAGAACTTTTATTCAACCTGACCAGCGCATGCGCGAATTGGGTGTAAGAATGAAATTAAACCCATTACGCGAAGCATTACACGGCAAAAGGGTTGTATTGGTGGATGATTCGATAGTACGTGGCACCTCAACTAAAAAAATCTTGAAAATTCTCCGCGAAGCAGGTGCAAAAGAAGTGCATTTACGTATATCTTCGCCACCATACAGATACCCATGTTTTTTTGGAATTGATACATTTGAACAAAAACAGTTGCTTGCTGCCAGGAAAAAGAATGTGCAGGACATTTGTGATGAAATAGGTGCTGATTCCCTGGGGTATTTATCTATTGAAGGGTTAATCCGGGCTGTTTCATTGCCAAAGAACATTTTTTGTATGGCTTGTTTAAGCGGTGATTATCCAATGCAGATTCCAGCAGATCTTAAAGTAAGTAAATTCTCATTCGAAGATATATCTGAAGATGAACAATTAAACCTGATTTTGTCAGAATCCGCAAAAGCGGACTCTTCTGCTGAATAATTTATCTTAATACAATTCCATTTTCCGGGGTAATATATCCTGTTAATATTAGTATATGGTATGCTGAAAGGCATACCATAAGTATATTTGCGATAACCATAACAATGAATGCTGTTTTGGGCCGGTATTGTGCTACTATCCACAGCACTGTAATAATTATGATTACC
>CAZNLA010000327.1:0-1229 GCA_964573385.1 uncultured bacterium | reverse complement strand
GCAAACCTTTATAATAAATGAAACCTTTAGGACCAAATTTCATTAACATTCTTAACGCGTAATTATTCGCTTCACGCATACCGCCATTTATTATGGATTCCCAGGAACAAATTAAATCAACTGCTGATAATAATACAAATGTAAATGCTGAAGTCCAGAAAAGATTTTCGTTTTTTTTGTCAAAATTATCTGCATCAGTATCAATTTCATTTACTTCATCATTTTCTGTGGCAACGTTATCCTCCAACAGTGTATCTGATGAAATAGAAACTTCATTTTCCGGATATTTTTTCTTAAGATATAATGACTTACCGCAAAACGAACAATATTGCTTATCATATTTCTCGTCCATCCCACACGATGGACATATCATATTATTAACCTCACCCTGTAATAATACCAATAATCAGAACTGAGTGATACAATGCTACGAATCCTAATGTTAAATTCATAAACCATAATGCTTTTATGGTAAAAGATGGCTTTTTCAGATATGTTAAATTTAATAAATAAACAGCTAATATTGTCGTACATGTTTTTAATAAAATTAATCCAAAAACTCCATATTGCTTAAAAGCGACATTAGCCAGAGAATTACCTTCATTCATCATTCCGGACACAACAGTTTGTATTGTTGCTAACAAATCTACCGCACATAATAATACCAGCATTGTTATCATGTCATCATAAGCAACATTTTTAAACCATGTGTTGATGGGAGAAAAATCGATATTTCTATTTAAGATATTTTTTGTCATATTTACACCTGCCAGGTTATAAAGATTATACATGAAATATACCCAATTTTGATATTAATAAAATGATAGATCTTAACTTAAGATAAATTATTACAAAATGTATCTTTAGAACAGGAACTAATTTAACATATTAAACATATCAATAAAACCATTAAACTAAATTTCTGATTTTGCTAAATTTAGTTTAATTAATCAATTGCTGTAGCTAATTCACCTAATTTTTCCGCACGTTCTGCTGTTAACATGGCATCAAACATATCCTGGATATCGCCATTCATCATGGCGACTATATTATGCCACGACTGGTTTATTCGGTGATCTGTTATTCTGTTCTCTGGAAAATTGTATGTGCGAATCTTTTCACTGCGATCACCTGATCCAACCTGTGAACGTCTCGTTGCTTCAATTTCTAAACGTTGTTTTTCTATCTCTTTTTCTAATAATCTGGTACGTAATACACGCATTGCTTTT
>CAZNLA010000326.1:0-6305 GCA_964573385.1 uncultured bacterium | reverse complement strand
GTTTGTCATTACGCCGCGCGGTCAGCGTATTCGCGCTTTATGGGGGCAACCCGCCATTACATCGCCCCAGCAATATACGCAGGATATGATTGCCGATGTTGAGGTGGAACCGGGTGCCGGCGGAAGATTCTGGTCGCTTGAGATAGGTTTTGGTGATTCACACAATTACTCTAAACCGAGTGTGTGTCTGGACGGTGTGCCACCATACCTGGCGCGTAGTCCGGAAGAATGGTTTGACCCGCAAACCGGCGCGAAACCAGCGTATAAAATATATGATGACGACCCGTTTATTCAGTCCGCCCGTGATGAGAAAATAATGAAAGAACGCTGGCCAAATCTGCAGCATTTTTCACCATGCCCGTCGCTTGGCGACCCTGACGGAGTTGAGATATTGGGTGACGCGTCATTTGCAATACTGAATCCGGAAAACAGAGATTTGCGGTTTCGTATCGGAACATATCTGCCCAGACGAGATAAAAAAGACCCTGATATGGCAAAAGTTGATATTACTGATGCCGGTGGAAAGCAAATATTTAGCAAATCGCTGCCGATGCTGCATATTCATGATAAAGATGGACAGCCCACCGATACACTGCAAACCGGAAAAGGCGTCAGCGTTGTCCGGGTAACCGGGGTGGAAAGATGGATGTCATTCACTTATCCGGCTACTCCTCTGGTATTAATAGGGGAGAAAAAACGAGACTGGAGTAGATTTAATATCAGCGACGCCACCGCGCGAAACTGGTATTTTCACGTTCCGTCCGGCACTGGCAAATTTAGCGTCAGAGCGTCCGCGGAAGATAAAAACACTGTGATGAACTTCGCAGTTTGCGCACCGGACCGCACCATGGCGTTAATTTATGACAATTCCGGCGAGAAGACCATCACAGTGCCTGCCGGATTAGATGGAAAAATATGGCATTTGCGAATAGACACCGCCAGTGCGTCGCGAATTATAACTGAAGATGAACCATATCAATATCAGGATATGCGGCTTAAAGTGGAATTACGCGGTGTGCCCGGTTATCTGTCGCCGACATGGGAGCAATGGTTTAACCCCGCAGTTAATAAATAGAAGGAGAGTTAAGTGAATAATGAGGCATGGTTTGAAATGGACTTGTACTGGTTTCAGGGAGGTAATGAAACCAATAAAGCTGTTGAGTTGTTTGACAGGTATATGCCATTATTTAACAGGTCGCATAATGCCAGAAAAGGTTTGATGTTATGTGCTGGTTTTAATATGGAGTCGGTATTATGCTGGAATGGTAACATAGATGATGAAATTGCCAGTTGCAATGGTTCAATTTATGAAAAATGGACTTATAGAAGACTGCGTAATCTGGTTGAGTCACTTCATACTGAGGCTTCAAAAAGAAATCTGACAGATTTTCATGTTGGTCTTATTCAGATAGCGCATCTGACACATCAGAAACCAGATCACTCTAACGATGAAGGAAGATACCATTACCACGCGGGCAGAACTGATAAATCTGGTGACTGGTGGCATTATGATATTACAGGCAAATGGTTTCCGTATCATCCGGAGATAGTAGATAAGCGTTTTCCGGATCGTATTTTTTGGGGAGCGCATATAAAATTGTCCGATGAGGAATCCGAAAAATGGGGTGGACCGCTGCCCACGGCGGCAGAATTATACGCGCGGAAAATAACCGACATGGGCAAACAAGTGGGTATAGATGCCGTCGTTTTGCGTGATGCAACATTTTGTCCATCATATTTTCGCAAAGGTGAAAAACGCTATTTTGATAATGACAAAAGAGACGAATGGAATGACTCGCTGATTGCGTTATTGAGAAACATTAAAGATAGTGATGAAAACTTTATAATTATAGGATACAGTTCCGGCGCGTCCGCTATGGAAGAATGGCGTTCACATGGTTTTGACCTTGAAAAGGTGGCGGGTAGTGGTTACCTTGATTTATGGATTACGCAAACCTGGGCATCGGCCTGGCAGGATTACTGGCCCTCAGCAGCAATGGGGTATACTTTTCAACTTGCGAATGTTTTAATTCATCAGGCCATGCTGGCGAACACACCATGCAGGCACATGTTTTTAATTGAAACCTTTGACGCGTGGGAACCTTTTGAAACAATACATGAGTTTCCGGAAAAACTGGTGTGGGAAATATGGGCGTATAGCCATGCCACGATGCGTTTCAATGACGAAAGTTTATCGCGTTCTGCGGGATTTTATATGTCATGGATGAACAAGGCGGACAAACTATTGCCGGATTCTTCTGTTAATTATTTGATTACCGCGTTAAATTCAGCGTCTGATGATCTCGCGCTAAATCCTGTTCCCTGCGGTCCGGCAGCGGTATTTGACCGGGAAAGTTGTCTGGTTAATTTTCAGAATCCGGTGGATTATTGCAAAGGCGAGGCGATGGATGACTGGATTTCAATGCTGATGAAATATTCCGTTCCATGTATGAGCATTGTAAGGCGTGAAGATTTGTATAACATAAATCCGGATGGTTTTGTTTTTGCCGCGCCTGCCACTCTGACAGTTCCCGAAACAACATATCTGCGTGAAATGGTTATAAATGGAAAATCTTTGTTAATAATGGGACAGGCATTAAACTGGTCACCGGCATTAAGAGAACTATTTAATATATCGGTGTCTGATTATCCGGTAATAGAAAAATTGCCTGTGTCAGCGATAGCAGAGGATAATCTGGCTAAAATTTTGGGTACCCGGGGTGTCGTGATTAATCAATCGCAACAATCATTAAATGATAATGCTGATTGGGAATCTTTAATAAAATGCCAGTCAGGACCTGTGCTGATGAAACACTGTGAATTGCCGATAGTCTTGTGGGAAACCCCGGAATGGGGAACACCTGAAATCTTGTCACTTAACATAAAATCTATTCAAAGTCCGCAAACTTATTTTGGCGTCGCCGCCATACTTAACAGTTTTGGATGGTGTGGTAATACATTAAAATGGAAATTGAACGACTGGACACTGCCCGGTACATTTCATATTTGGAAATACAGTGATGGTAAAACGGGTATACTTATGGGAAATCTTGAGACCGGCGTCACCGGTTGTTCCATGTTTCCTCTGCGTGGGAGTCTGATTGATGACGGAAATAATATATATGAACGTCATCACGCGTTTAATTATGGTCGGGTGGAAATGCCGGATGACGGTCAGATGATTTTTGTGGTTCCCGGTCATAAATCCGCGTTGTTTTTATCGAAAAGTGAGTAGTAAATGAAAATTTTATTGTTATTTATAATATTGAATTGTGCTGCATTGGTATATTCAGTAACAATATCTGAATTAAAGGTGGATAACATGACGCCGGAAAAGCTGATTTATAAAACAATTGGTGATAAAACATTATCCGTTGATGTTTATTATCCAACCGATAAAAGCAGAGTCCCGCGTCCGGCCATTATGATGATTCATGGCGGCGGTTGGAGCGGGGGAAATCCGTCTCTGCTGGCACCGCATTGCCGTTATTTCGCTTCACGTGGGATGGTAGCAATAAATGTTGAATACAGATTAGTCAGTAAAGATAACAAATTACGCATTTCTGACTGTATTGCTGATTGCCGCGATGCGTATCAGTTCATACTCAAATCGGCGGATAAACTTAATATTGACATCGGAAAAATTGTGGTTGCCGGCGAGTCTGCCGGGGGGCATCTGGCGGCAATGGTCGGTATGATGACGGGAAATGAAAAGTTACCTTCTGCCATGGTCTTGTATAACCCGGTCGTTGACCCGGCGGCGACAAAATGGATGTCCGGTCATACCGGGGTGGCGGCACTGCCCGACTCACCGGTTGGTGAAACATGGCAGCAACGGGCGGAACGCGTATCGCCGATGAAATTAATCCGGACCGGGTTGCCCCCGGTTTTGCTGATTCATGGTGTAAAAGACGGCACAGTACCGGTGGAACAGGTAGATAAATTTGCCGAATTAATGCGTGGGGAGAAAAACAAGGTTGAATACCAGCGAATGGAAGGCTGGAGTCACGCTTTTCTGATACCGGGTTATGGCAAAGAAGAACAAAATGTGGCGGCTTTACAGATGACCGATAAATTTCTATCTGGTTTGGGATATCTTACCGGTGAACCGACAGTAAAGGTAACTACACTCTGAATTTCACCCTATCAACCTGACCATTGTGGACGCGCCGCAATTTTTTGTACATAGTTTGTTGCCGGTTCGGTGCAGGTCGATGCGGATTCTGCCGATGTCGCGGTGCCATCGACCAGTGGGTACCGTGTCCGCATATGGCAATTGCATATATTGTCCAAGACACCATAATGCGTTGCTGTCAGATATATCATTACTGACTTCATGGAACTTTTTCAGCCGGATAAGAAACGTGGTGATAAAATCTTCGATTGTCATGCCGGTTTCACCATGATATTCCTTCCCGCGCAGTATTTGCATATATTCACGTGGTGACTGACTGGTTTCCAGTTGTTTTCTGTCTCCAATAATTTCACCCTTACCCGGCAATGGCATTAACGGCATATCTTCAATAAATGCTACTGACCAACCTGGCACGGCGCAGATATTTTTGTTTGTTATTACTGACGCTTTAGTTTGGCTTTTTCTGTCTCCGGTGTAAGTTATGGGAAAATATTCCAGATTATCGGTATCAAACGCGTCAAGTAAAGTCTGCCACACCCAGACAATTTTACTGCTATTTATTCTTACTGGTTTGAATGATTCATATTTATCATGTTCTGTTTGAAATATTGGTCCCGGATGTCCGGTTATTGCAGCTAACAGACGTTTGGCAAGAAAATTTAATGGTGATGCCAATGGGGTAATAATTAACCGGGTGAATCCCTGCTGAAATTTTGAATCAATCAGTATATTATTCTGTTTGCATAAATCGGTTATTTCATTCAATGATGGTGCCGGATATTCTGTTTTGTTAATGTCATATATGCCATATTTTTTTGTAATTGGCAGGTATTCCATAATTCCGCAACGTATTAAGATATCAATGCAGCATTCGTAATCATTTATCACATCATTCATATTAAATTCTGTTTTTTCGTCATTCACACCGATATAATATCATTTTTTTTACTGTAATTGAGTTGCATATTATATTGACATTCCTCTGTATCATCTGTAGGATGTTTTCATTCTTATGACATTTTTAAAAGCGAGGATATAACCATGTTACCAACAGTCGATTTTTGCGGGTTGTCTCTTACCCGTATGCTGATAGGTGCCAATCCGTTTGGCGGTTTCAGCCACCAAAACCCGGACAGAGATAAGGTAATGCGCGAATATTATTCTGTAGACCGTATAATAGAAACATGGAAAAGGGCCGAGGATGCCGGTATAACAGGCATGGTTACCAATAATGAATCACCTCACGTTCTTGAAGCAGTGAAAGAATATTTATCTTCTGGTGGTAAAATGCAATGGATTGCGCAGGTTAACTGCAGGGTGAATCCGGATTTAGTTAGCGCTATTGATGAAGTTGTAGATATTGGTTGTAGCGCGTTGTATCTGCATGGCGGCCTGGTTGACGAGTTGTATCGAAATAAAGATGCGGAGTCTGTGCGGAGATGGTGCGGACACGCGCGCGAACGCGGAGTGCCGGGCGGGGTAGCCGGACATGATCCGGAAGCGCATTTATGGGTGAATACCCTGGATGCTGCGGATTTTCACGCGGTATGTTTCTTTAATTGCGGCAGTGTGCATTTTAACGGTGGTGAAAGATTTTCGCTGTGTGACCCACCGGAAGCAGTGAATGTTATACGCAAAATAAGTAAACCATGTATCGGATATAAAATCATGGGTGCCGGTCGTGTTGATGCCCGCATGGCTTTTGAATACGCTTTTGAAAAGATAAAGGCAAATGATATTGTAAATGTCGGCATGCATCGCGGCGATAAAGATGATATGGTTGAAGAAAATGTTAATTTGGTTAACGAGATATTGAATGCTGGTAAATAGTCAGGGCTTTCGCTTTAGGTTACTTTGACAGGGTCAGTGACCTAAAGCGAATCAGATTACCCTTTTTAGGGAAAGTTCTGAATAGTAATACTTCATCCTTTTTTAGTCATTGCAAGTTTGAACAGGTAACTACTCAGTTTAGTCAGATAAAATTTATTCTTTAATAAAATGAGATAATTTCAAAATAATATTGATAAATTATCAACGAAGGGGACTGCACTTCGATAAACTCAGTACTGAACTTGAATACTGTAATTACCAATAAATTTACATTCAAGTAGAAACACAGTATTCTTGCCTTGTCAGAAACTGGTTTACCGCAATCTTCCAATTAAAGTGT